>JAICSB010000212.1 GCA_025937115.1 Pseudonocardiaceae bacterium
ACGTTCGCTTCGGCGGATGATGTAGCTCAGGAGGTGTGTCTCGCGGTGCTCACGGCCCTGCCCAGTTACCGCGACCAAGGTCGGCCATTCCTCGCCTTCGTCTACGGCATCGCCTCGCACAAGGTGGCCGACGCCCATCGGTCCTCGGCTCGCAATCGCTCCGAGCCGGTCCCGGAGGTCCCCGATATCCCGGACCTGGCCGATGGTCCGGAGGCACAAGCGATGCAGGGCGAATTCACCGGGCGAATGACCAAGCTGATGGAAACCCTGCCGGAAAAGCAACGAGAGATCGTCCGCCTGCGGGTCATGGTGGGGCTGTCCGCGGAGGAGACCGCCGAGGCCGTCGGCTCTACTCCCGGCGCGGTCCGGGTGGCCCAGCACCGGGCTCTGGGCAAGCTGCGCAGCGTGCTGGCGTCTGAGGGGGTGGTCTGAGTGCCTGGTCGAGACGACTTCCAAGAGATGCCCGCTGATCTGGCTGCTGTGCAGGCCGACGACGCGCTGCTGGACATGATCGGCCGCTACAACCCGACCGACGATCACGACGAGTTGACGCGGGTGCTGGCGGGATGGCGCCAGGAGATGGAGGCCGAGCCGTTCAGAGAGCTGGTGGACACCGACACCGCGCTGGCGGCGATCCGCGCCGGCCGCCGGCCGGTCCGCCGCCGGAATCCGGTGTTCGGCTCAGTCGCCGCGGCTGCCGCCGTGCTCGTGATCGCCTTCTCCTCGGTGGGCTTGGTCGCCAAGTCCGCGCAACCCGGCGACCGCTTGTGGGGCGTGACCCAGGTGCTCTACGGCGACTACGCCCGATCGGTGGAGACGGCGGCCGCGGTCCGGACCGAGCTCAACGACGCCCGGACGGCGCTGAAGCAGGGCGATCCCGAACGCGCCAGGGCATCACTGCAGCGAGTTCAGCACCAGCTCCCGGCGATCAGCGAGTCCGAGGGCCGCAACGATCTCACCGCGAGCCACCATCAGCTCGAACAGATTCTGAACAAGTCCCCGGAGACCGGCTCTGCGAAGGTGCCCGGACTGCCCGGGTTCCCCTCTTCCGGTTCACGGAACGGGTCCAGCACGTCGTCGGCGTCGGACGACGAAACCAGCTCCCCCGATTCGACCACAACGACGGATCAGAGCACCGAGCCGTCCTCGAGGATGACGCCACCGGTGATCACCAAGAATCATCGTCCCGGTCCGGACCTACGGCGACCTGGTTACCCGGGTCCGAGCGGTGGCCCGTCCTCGGTGGGGACCACAACAGGCGATCGCACGGGCGGGGTTGGTGCAACGGGGGACGGTACTACCGTGGGCAAGGATTTCTCCCGCCACGGCGACGCTACTGGCACGCCGAGTAATGACGCTCCTAACGTCGGGCCGTCACAGCCGAGTAAAGATCACTTGCATAGCGGTGGCCCGGGTGGGCGCGTAGCGCCGGGTTGTGGACTCACCGGACCGGGACGGCCTCCCTATTGCGGCTGAAGCAGCTCAACCGCCGTTCTCGGCGAGCACCGCATCGGTGTATCCACGGCAGTATTCCCAGGTGACGTAGCCGTCTGGGTCCGGGTCGTAGGCAGGCTCGTGGGGGCGCATCCGACCGACCTCGAGCAGCTGCTGCAAACTGGCCCGCAGTAAATGCCAGTCGTGGTAGTGCTGCTCAGCACAGTCAGGGCAGTCCACCGCGATACCGCGTAGCCCTCGAGGTGCCAGCAGGGCCTGATAGACGGCCAGATCACCAAGGTCAGCGAGCAGGCCGGCCCGCTCCTCGTCATCCAGCGGCTCGTCGTCAGCATCCTCGGAGTGGTCCAGGGCCTCCAGGGCCAGCGCCGGATCCTCCGGGTCACCAGCGAATGGGTCAGGGGGGAGTGATTCATGCGCCACGGCTGGCACCGTACCCGCCCGGTGGATAGCCGTGGGCAGATGGTCTGCAGTAGACGGCCACCGGTGGACACCGCCAGGACGGATACCGACAGATACCATCGTCGCATGACCAGCGAGCACACCGCGCCCGGCTTCCCGTCGAAGTTCGCGCAGCTCGGTCTGACCTTCGACGATGTCCTGCTGCTCCCCGCCGAGTCCGACGTCGTGCCATCTGAGGTTGATACGTCGACCAGGCTCTCGCGCAACATCACGTTGCGGGTGCCGCTGGTCTCCTCGGCGATGGACACCGTGACCGAGGCGCGGATGGCCATCGCGATGGCCCGCCACGGTGGGATGGGAGTGCTGCACCGCAACCTGCCGGCGGCCGAGCAGGCCGCACAAGTCGAGGTGGTCAAGCGGTCCGAGGCGGGCATGGTGACCGACCCGGTGACCTGCTCGCCGGACGACACGCTGGCCGACGTCGATTCCTTGTGCGCCCGCTACCGGATCTCCGGGGTGCCGGTCACCGACCCCGACGGCGTGCTGGTCGGCATCATCACCAACCGGGACATTCGCTTCGAGGTCGACTTCGACAAACGGGTCGCCGAGGTGATGACCAAACAACCGTTGATCACCGCACAGGTGGGGGTCACCGCGGAGGCGGCGCTAGGTCTGCTGCGCCGGCACAAGGTAGAGAAGCTGCCGATCGTCGACGGGCACGGCATGCTGCGCGGCTTGATCACCGTCAAGGACTTCGTGAAGACCGAGCAGTACCCGCTGGCGACCAAGGACCCAGATGGGCGGCTGCTGGTCGGTGCCGCGATCGGGGTCGGCGAGGACGCCAAGCAGCGGGCCGCGTTGCTGGTCGAGGCCGGCGTCGACGTGCTGGTCGTGGATACCGCGCACGGGCACTCCCGCGGAGTGCTGGAGATGATCAGCCTGCTCAAGGCCGAGCTGGGCGCGGGTGTCGACGTCATCGGCGGCAACGTGGCCACCCGGGCCGGCGCGCAGGCGCTGGTCGACGCCGGCGCGGACGCCGTGAAGGTCGGCGTGGGCCCCGGCTCGATCTGCACGACCCGGGTGGTGGCCGGCGTGGGTGTGCCGCAGATCAGCGCCATTTTCGAGGCGGACCGGGCGTGTCGCCCCGCGGGTGTCCCGGTGATCGGAGACGGCGGGATCCAGTTCTCCGGGGACATCGCCAAGGCCATCGTCGCCGGGGCCAGCTCGGTGATGCTGGGCAGCCTGCTCGGGGGCACTGCCGAGTCGCCGGGTGACCTGATCCTCGTCGATGGCAAGCAGTACAAGACCTATCGCGGGATGGGCTCGGTGGGCGCCATGGCGTCGCGCAGCGGCGGTCGGTCCTATTCCAGGGACCGCTACTTCGCCGACGATCTGCTCTCTGACGACAAGTTGGTGCCCGAGGGCATCGAAGGGCGGGTTCCCTTCCGCGGGCCGCTGTCGCTGGTGGCTCATCAGCTCGTCGGGGGTCTGCGGGCGGCGATGGGCTACGCCGGCGCCGCGACGATCCCGGCGTTGCAGGGCGCGCAGCTGGTACGGATCACCGCGGCGGGCCTGAAGGAGGGTCACCCGCATGGCATCACCATGACGGTAGAGGCCCCGAACTACGTGGTGCACTGAGGTGCGCGATCTGGTGGAGATCGGCATGGGCCGTACCGCGCGGCGCGGCTACGACTTCGATGAGGTCCAGATCGTGCCGTCGCGGCGCACTCGCTCGTCGCGGGATGTGTCCACCAGCTGGCAGATCGATGCCTACCGGTTCGATATCCCGCTGGTGACCCATCCCACCGACGCGATCGTCTCACCAGCGATGGCCGTGCGGATCGGTGAGTTGGGCGGGCTCGGGGTGCTCAACGCCGAGGGGCTGTGGGGCCGTCACCCGAACGTTGACAAGTTGCTGTTGCAGCTCAGTGCCGCGATGGCGGAGACCGACGGTGCGGCGGCGGTGCGGTTGCTGCAGCAGTGGCACGCGGCCCCGATCCAGATCGAGCTGCTCACCGAGGCGATCGGCAAGGTGGCCGAGTCCGGCGTCACGGTGGCCGCCCGGGTCAGTCCGCAGCACGCTCGGGACCTCGCCCCGAACCTGCTTGCCGCCGGCGTCGAGATCCTTATCGTGCAGGGCACCATCGTCTCGGCCGAGCATGTCTCCCGTGCCGCGGAGCCGCTGAACCTGGTGGAGTTCATCGCGTCGATGGACGTCCCGGTCATCGCGGGGGGAGTCGGCGACTACCGCACCGCGATGCATCTGATGCGCACCGGGGCGGCCGGGGTGATCGTCGGTCACGGCGCGGGTGCGAGCACGTCCACCGCCGAGGTCCTGGGCATCAGGGTGCCGATGGCCACCGCGGTCGCCGACGCCGCAGCCGCCCGCCGGGATTATCTCGACGAGACTGGTGGTCGTTATGTGCACGTGATCGCCGACGGCGGCATGGCTACCAGCGGCGACGTGGCCAAAGCGATCGCCTGCGGGGCGGACGCCGTGATGCTCGGTGAACCCCTGGCCGCCGCCGCAGAGGCTCCCGGCCACGGCTTGTACTGGACTGCCGCTGCGGCGCATCCATCGCTACCGCGCAGCGACGTCATCGATGTGCCTGGGGGCCCGATCGGCATCGACGCGCTGTTGTTCGGCCCATCATTCGAATCCGGCGGCACGGTGAACCTGTTCGGCGCGCTGCGCCGCGCCATGGCCAAGACCGGCTACTCCGAGCTCAAGGAGTTCCAGAAGGTAGGTCTGACCGTCCGGCCCTGACGAGTAACGCGGCGTGCTGGTGGGTACTACCAGAGCACGAGACCACTGCGGGAGGTGGAACCGCGGTGGCAGCTGCCGAAGGGTTGCAGCGGATCTCGCCCCGTGACGATCACGGCGCCCACAAGGACCGGCTGAGCAGGGCGCAGCTGTGGTTCCTGGCCATCCTCGGGCTGCCCGCGTTCGGGTGGCTTTCGCTTACACCGTGGTGGGGACATACCTTCCGGTGCTTCTCGCCGATCTTTCCGGTCCGGCCGTCACCGGCATCCTGATCGGTGGCGAGGGTTTGGTGGCACTGATCGTGCCGATCGTTGTCGGTGGCTGGTCGGACTCGTCGGCCAACAGCGGCATCGGCCGGCGATTGCCTTTCGTGCTCGCCGGTGCCGTGCTGATGGTCGTTGCGCTGCTCGGGATGCCGCTGGGTGCGGGTTCTCTGCTGTGGATCGCCGTCTCGCTAGCAGTGTTCTTCCTCGGCTACTTCGGCTACTACACGCCCTACTACGCCCTGTTCCCCGATCTTGTGCCGGCCGCCGTCCGCGGCCGGTCCCAGGGAATTCAGGGTGGTTTTCGTTCGGCGGGCCTGCTGCTGGCGCTGGTCGGCGGTGGCTTCCTACTCAGCCTGTGGCGTCCGCTTCCCTTCGCGATCGGGGCGGTCGCCGTCGTCGGGGTGACCGTCGCACTGTGCTTTGGCCTACGGGGCAGCCGGGGCCGGGAGCCCGGCACCGAACAGCCATCGCCGGGTGGCGGTCTGCGCACCGATCTCGGCCTGGTCCGCAGCAACCGCGCGATCCGGTACTGGATCGCCGCCGACGCCTTATGGGAGGGCGCGGTGGCCGCGCTGAAGACGTTCGTCGTGCTGTACTTCACCCGCGGTCTCGGGATGTCGCTGCGTAGCACGGCCACCTCGCTGGCACTGGTCGGGGTGGCCGCGCTGGTGGCGGCCCCGGTGGCCGGCAAGCTCGCGGACCGCTTCGGAGCACGGCGCATCATGCAGGTGGCGGTCTGGGGTTTCGCGCTCGGGCTGATCCCGACCCTGGTCACCAGGAACACCCTGTTCCTCGCCGCGATCGTGCCCGTCGCGTTCGCTGCGGTCGTGCTGATGACCCTGCCGTACACGCTGCTGATGAGGCTGCTTCCGGAGCGGAAGGCCCACGGTGCAGGTGCGAGCCTGTTCGGCTTCGCCAAGGGGATCGGCGTGCTGATCGGCCCCATGCTGGCCGGCCTGGCGATCACGTTCTCCGACCGCGTGCCCCTTGGCGCGTTCAGAGCCACCGCTGGCTACGCCGGGGCGTTCGGAGTCGCGATGGTTCTGCTGCTGGCCAGCATCCCGTTGCTCCGCCGCATCGGCTGAGCGTTGGTTATCGCGTTCTGGCTGTCGTTGTCGCGTTCTGGATGCAGACTGCAGTTATTCGGGCCCTATTTGGTGCAGTC
>JAICSB010000495.1 GCA_025937115.1 Pseudonocardiaceae bacterium
CCGGTGGGCGTCCGGTTGGCGGGACTTTCGGTGATCGACGTCGGCTCGGTGCCTGCCACCGGGTCGAAGACGTTCGACGCCACATCTGCCGTACGCCAGGAGATGGGTCCGTTGGCGCCGGTCTGCAAGATCAGCGCTGAGCCGCTTGCTGGGCTCATCGACCCCGTCACGAAGGTGTTCCCGCCCGCCGCCGCGCCGGTGACCGGCGTGGTCGGAACGCTCCCCCTGGTGGGCACGCCCGCAGTGCCGGGGGCACCCGCTGCTGCGCCGCCGGCTGCACCTGCGGCGCAGCCGCAACCCAGCGCAGCGACGGCGCCAGCGCTGGCCTCCCCAGCGGCTGGTCCGTTCTTCGGGCCGATGATGCCAAGCGATTTCCCATTTGCGCTTGGTCGGTACAACAGTGGGTTACCCCGATACAACTACGCTGAGCTGTTGCAGATCGGTCGCCCGGGTGCGGGTTCGCTCGGTCGGCTCTCGGCTGGCATGTTGACGGCGGACCTGTTCGGCACGCCACAGGTCAGCAACGGTTCGGGATCATTCGGCAAGCAAAGTGCTGCGGCCAACGACGTCGCAGCCGCTGGCCGCGCGACAGCGTTGCCTGCCAGCGGTGTGGAGCGGATCGCACTTCCGATCCTGGTGGCGGTGCTGATGCTGGCTGGCGTCACCGCTGCACTGCTGCGGGGCTGGGTTCTCGGGCGACGCTGACTGGGGAGTCTCCCCAGACTGGGCCGCCTTACGGCGATTGAACAAGAGGCCGCCACGCGATTGTGATCGCGAGGCGGCCTCTTGCTATCCTGCACAGCGTTGCCGCGCCAGTGTGTTGTCGCGCGGCTTCCTCCTGCCGCGGAGAGTCCGCGGCCGACCAGTCCACAGGAGGTGAGTGGTCTTCATGCGTCGTTATGAGATGATGGTCATCCTCGATCCACAACTTGACGAGCGCACCGTGGCGCCATCGCTGGACCAGTTCCTTGGGGTGGTGAAGACGCAGGGTGGCAGCATCGACAAGGTCGAGATCTGGGGCAAGCGCCGGTTGTCCTACGAGATCGACAAGCGCACCGAGGGAATCTACGCGGTAGTCGACATGTCCTGTAGCCCCGCTGCTGTGGCCGAGCTCGACCGGCAACTCTCGCTCAGCGAGTCCATCCTGCGCACCAAGGTGTTGCGGCGGGATTCGGGGAAGGGCTGACATGGCCGGCGACATGATCATCACAGTGGTTGGAAACCTGACGGCTGATCCAGAGCTGCGGTTCACCCCATCCGGTGCGGCGGTGGCCAACTTCACGGTTGCCTCCACGCCGCGCACCTTCGACCGCCAAAGCGGCGAGTGGAAAGATGGTGAGGCGCTTTTCCTGCGGTGCAACATCTGGCGGCAAGCCGCGGAGAACACCGCTGAGTCACTCACCCGAGGTATGCGAGTGATCGTCAGCGGACGGTTGCGTCAGCGCTCCTTCGAGACCCGGGAGGGCGAGAAGCGGACCGTGATGGAGATGGAGGTCGACGAGGTCGGCCCTTCGTTGCGCTACGCCACCGCCAAGGTCAACAAGGCGACCCGTCAGGGTGGGGCTTCAGGTAACGGTGGCTATGGCGCTTCGGGGTCCTCCGGCGGTCCCGCCGATGACCCTTGGAGCTCGGCTCCCCAGGCCGGTGCGCCGGCCGGAGCAGGCAACGGCGCCGGTGGCTTCGACGACGAGCCCCCGTTCTGACCCGTCCTTTCACTCATAATCGACTTCAGGCGCGACCCCACTCAGGAGTATCTCAGTCATGGCTAAGCCGCCGGTACGTAAGCCGAAAAAGAAGATCTGCATCTTCTGCAAGGACAAAGACACAGCAATCGATTACAAAGACACCGGACTGCTGCGGAAGTACATCTCCGACCGGGGCAAGATCCGCGCCCGCCGGGTGACCGGTAATTGCAGCCAGCATCAGCGAGACGTCGCGGTAGCGGTGAAGAACGCCCGCGAGGTCGCGCTGCTGCCCTACACCTCGACCGCACGCTGATACCGGGGAAGAGGCGACCACGTGAAGATCATCCTCACTGCTGATGTCCCGCAGCTGGGCGGACCCGGCGATCTCGTCGCAGTCAAAGACGGTTATGCCCGCAACTACTTGCTCCCGCAACGGTTGGCCATCGCGGCGACCAAGGGTGCGGAGAAGCAGGTGACCACGATCCGTCGGGCACAACAAGCCCGGCAGATCCGCGATCTCGATCACGCTCGCGAGATCGCCGGCAAGCTTTCGAGTCTGGGCACCGTTTCGGTGACCGCCAAGGCCGCCCGCTCCGGGGGCAAGCTGTTCGGCTCAGTCACCGCCGCCGACGTTGTCGAGGCCGTCCGCTCGGCCGGTGGTCCCTCGCTGGACAGGCGTGCGGTGGATCTCGGCGGCCATATCAAATCCACCGGCAAGTATGAGATGACCGTGCGGCTGCACCCGGAGATCTCCGTAACCGTCCCCTTCGAGATCACCACCGCCGCCCGCTGAACTCCCTTCGCGCCGGCGCAGTAGCGCCGTAGCGCAGCGTCGTGAACTCGACAGGACCGACGTTCTGAGTGCTTTGAGACGTCGGTAGCGTCGAGTTCACGACGCGCAGCGAGCACCACTTCCTCGCGCACGAACCCGGTAAGTCCCTGCGGGCGGCGTGCGTCGAAGGCGCGGACTGTGCTAAGCGCCGCCAGGGCGACACGCACAACGATGGCGCTGGCCGGGACACGCCGCGTCGTGGCAAACAACTTTTGTCCACACCCATGCACAGCCTTCTGAACAGGCCAAACAGCTCGGTTGCGAGCAGCTTTCCCCAGGTTCTCCTCAGGCACCGACCACGGTACGGGTCGCAGTGGGCGGTTCGTCAGGGCGGCGTCCCCAGGCTGTCCCCAGGCTGTCTTCAGGCACCGCACAAGCGGGCTTGCTGAACGTCGCCGTTCGACCCTAACCTCGCCCAGCGCCTGAAGGAACGGGTCGCGGGGGCCCTGGCGAACAGACACTGTCGGTGCCGTGGGATAGAACAGGTGTTCGCCGAAAGTTCGGGCAGTCGGGGGAAGGGCAGGTACCCACGCGTGGCGTTGGTGGATGACCGTGGCGTGCGGGTTCAGGACGGCGGGCCGGCCTTCGATCGGCAGCCGCC
>JAICSB010000459.1 GCA_025937115.1 Pseudonocardiaceae bacterium
CGCATCGGCGGTCGGGGTGATCCGGGCCAGTAGCGCATCGCGCTGCTCGGCGGTGGATTGGCCCCTGGACATGGCCTTGCCGAGCACCTTCTCCGAGTATCCCTTGCCTCGCTGCGCGGCCGCGAGATCCACGTCCTTGAGCACGACGTCCATGCCCGCGCGGGCACACGAGTAGGCGATGCCCGCGCCCATCATCCCGGCGCCGAGCACGCCGACCTTGCCGAAGGTGCGCCGCAGATAACCGTCGGGCCGGCTGCCGCCCTTGTTGATGTGCTGCAGGTCGAAGAAGAACGCCTTGATCATGTTCTTGGCGACCTGGCTGGTGGCCAGGTCCATGAAGTAGCGGCTCTCGATCTGCAGCGCGGTGTCGAAGTCCACCTGCGAGCCCTCCACCGCCGCGCACAGGATGTGGTGCGGGGCCGGCATCGGCGCGCCTTTGAGCTGCTTGCGCAGGGTGGCCGGGAACGCCGGCAGCATCTGCGCCAACGCCGGGGTGGACGGTGTACCACCGGGGATCTTGTAGCCTCGGACGTCCCAGGACTGCTGCGCCCGCGGGTGCGCCGCGATCCACTCGCGGGCTCGCGCGAACATCTCCTCGGGCGTCGCGACCACGTCGTCGACGATGCCGGTCTCCTTGGCCTGCGCCGGGGGTAGCTGCTGGCCCTGCATCAGCAGCTGCGTCAGCGCGGTCATCAGGCCGAGCATCCGCACCGTGCGGACCACCCCGCCGAGACCCGGCAGTATTCCCAACGTCGCCTCAGGAAAGCCGATCTTGGTACTCGGGTTGTCCAGCGCGATGCGGTGATGGCAGGCCAGCGCGATCTCCAGGCCACCACCCAGCGCGGTGCCGTTAAGTGCGGCGACCACCGGCTTGCCCAGCTTCTCCAGCCGCCGCAGCTGGCCCTTGAGCAGCGCGATGTGAGCGGCGTACTCACGGGCGGTCTCCGGCGTGATGTTGCGTAGCGCGTTGAGGTCTGCACCGGCGAAGAAGGTCTTCTTCGCCGAGGTGAGGATCACGCCGGTGATCGAGTCCCGCTCGGCCTCCAGACGATCCAGCGTCTCGGCCATCGAGGTGACATAACGGTCGTTCATCGTGTTCGCCGACTTGCCCGGATCGTCCATGGTCAGCGTCACGATGCCATCGGCATCCCGGTCCCAACGAAACATTGCTACCCCTTACAACCGCTCGATGATGGTGGCGATGCCCATGCCGCCGCCGACGCACAAGGTGGCCAGGCCGTAGCGCAGGTCCCGGCGCTCCAACTCGTCGATCAGGCTGCCCAGGATCATCGCGCCGGTGGCGCCCAGCGGGTGGCCCAGGGCGATCGCGCCGCCGTTGACGTTGAGCTTGTCGTGCGGCACGTCCATCTCCCGCATGAAGCGCAGCACCACCGCGGCGAAGGCCTCGTTGACCTCCACCAGGTCGATCTGGTCCATCGTCATGCCGGCCTTGGCCAGCGCCTTGCGAGTCGCCGGCGCGGGGCCGGTCAGCATGATCGTCGGCTCCTCGCCGGTGACCGCGCCGGCCACGATCCGGGCCCGTGGGGTCAGCCCGAGGTCCCGCCCGACCTGCTCGGAACCGACCACCACCAGCGCCGCGCCGTCGACGATGCCCGACGAGTTGCCGGCGTGGTGCACATGCTCGATGCGCTCCACCCAGTGGTAGCGCTGCAACGCGACGGCGTCGAACCCGGCCTGCTCACCGATGGCGGCGAAGGACGGGGTGAGCGCGCCGAGGGCGGCCATGGTGGTGTCCGGGCGCAGGTGCTCGTCGCGCTCGAGGATGACGGCGCCGGTGCGGTCCCGCACTGGGACGACCGAGCGCTGGAAGTAGCCGTTGCTCCACGCCTTGGCGGCGCGGTGCTGGGATTCCACGGCGTAGGAGTCGACGTCGTGGCGGGTGAAACCCTCGATCGTGGCGATCAGGTCCGCGCTGACGCCCTGCGGGACGAAGCGAGCCGCGTAGGCGGTCTCCGGGTCCATCGCGATGGCGCCGCCGTCGGAGCCCATCGGCACCCGGGACATCGACTCGACGCCACCGGTGAGCACCAGGTCCTCCCAGCCCGACCGGACCTTCATCGCGCCCAGGTTGACCGCCTCCAGGCCCGAGGCGCAGAACCGGTTGATCTGCAGCCCCGCGACGGTGTCGGGCAGCCCGGCGGCCAACGCCGCGGCGCGCGGCAGGTCCCCGCCCTGGTCACCGATCGGGGCGACGATTCCGAGCACCATGTCGTCGATCCGCGCCGGGTCCAGGTTCGGGTGGCGCTTGCGCAGCTCGGCGATCAACCCGGTGACCAGGGAGATCGGCTTGACGCCGTGCAATGCGCCGGTCGGCTTGCCCTTGCCCCGCGGGGTGCGCAGAGCTTCGTAAAGGAATGCTTCAGTCATGACTCGCTCCGGATTGTGGAGATAGCGCTTCGGCACTTGCGGGAACGGATTCGCGGATCGCGCGGTTGACGGCCAGCTGGAAATTGGTGACGACCCCGTCGACGGTGACCGGTTTGAGCTGCTCCAATAGGGCGATCAGCCGGTCGCGCAGCTCGGGCGGGCGGCCACGCTCCCGGTATTCACGTAACACCGTGTTGTGGAACAACGCCACCAACTCGGTGGCCAGCGCGCTGGTATGCGCTTCGATGATCTGCTTGGACGCTAGTTGCACCGCGAAGTCCATTTCGGTGCCGAGCAAGCTCAGCCCGTAACTCAGCATTGCCGGGCTGGTGAGCGTCCAGGCCTGGGCTGCATCCTCGTCGTGCCGGATCACACCCAGCGTCACCAGCCGGGCCAGCTCGTCGTCGTCCAGGACGCGTCCGGCGCGAGTATCGAGCTCGGTCCTGCTGACCGTCTCTGGCTGCTCAGGCAGCCACGGCGCGAGCAGCGCGCGGTGCAGGGCGAGGTCCTCGGGCGATCGGTCCAGCGGGATCCTGGCGAGGTAGCCCTCGATGGCCGCCAGCGTGAACCCCAGCTCCTGCAGGTCGCGGATCAGCTGCAGGCGGGCCGCGTGGCACTCGTCGTACCAGCCCAGCCGGCCGCGCACCGCCGGCGGCGGGATCAGGCCTAACCCGGTGTAGAAACGGATCGTCCGCACACTGATCCCGGTGCGAGCGGCCAGCCCCGTGATGGTGAGCTCGTCAACCACCGGCTGCGCCTCCCCAACGTGACAGTGAAACTGATGTAACAGTACCACTGTCACGTTCAGGCTGCGGTCAGGTTTCCCGCAGCGTGGTGGCAGTATCGACGACGAGTACAGCTTCGCCGTCGAAAGTGACGTCGACGGTGAGGCGCGCCAGCAGGCCGAGCCGATCGAGGTGGGTGCCCCCACAGGGGATCGTCGGTGTGCCTTCGGCGAGCGCACAGCTCCAGGTCCGAGGTGCC
>JAICSB010000749.1 GCA_025937115.1 Pseudonocardiaceae bacterium
TCCGAGAGGGCCCCGTTACGGTTGGCGCCAGTGGGCCCGAGCATGGTGGCGAGGTCGTTAGTGGCCCGGGTCAGGTCGTCGATGCCGAGCGGGACCGCGGTGCGCTGCACCGGGATGACCCCGCCGTCGGGCATGGCGGGGCCCCCGGTGTAGGCGGGGGTCAGCTGGACGCTGCGGCCGGCGACCAGGCTCGGCTCCAGCACCACGGCCGAAGCGCCGGCTGGCACGGTAACGGAGTCGTCGATCCGCATCACAACCTTGACCAGCCGGCCTTGCGGCTGTATCGAAATGATCCGGCCGACCGGCACGCCGAGGATCAGGACCGGGTTGTCCGGGTACACCGCAACCGCGGAACGCAGGTAGGCGGTGATGGTGCGCCCGGAACGCGGCGCCAGCCACCACAGCGCGGTGGCCACCAGCACGCCGAGCACGCAGCCGACCGCGATCACCCGACCCAGCCAGCGGGGCATGCTCAGCACCCCCGCTCGTTGATGGTGAGCGGACCCAGCGCGGTCGGTGGCGGCAGCAGCCCGCAGATGTAGTTGTCGAACCACCGCCCGTTGCCCAGCGTGTTGGTGAACAGCCGGATGAACACCGGCTCGAGCTGTAACCCACGGTCCAGGTTGAACTGGTTTCGTTGCAGCACCGCGGCGACCCGGTCGAGCTGCTGCAGCGCCGGACGCAGCTGGGCGCTGTTGTCCGCGACCAGGCCGCGCAGCTGCACCGACAGCGCCTGGACGTCGGTCAGCAGCGCGCTGATCGCCTCCCGGCGGCGCCGGACCTCGGCGAGTAGCAGGTTGCCATCGGCGAGCAGCCGCTCGAATTCGGCGTTGCGGCCGGCCAGCACCCCGGTCAGCGCCTCGGTGCCGGCCAGCAGGTGGTGGACCTGCTGGTCACGGCCGGCGATGGTCTCCGAGAGCCGGGACAGCCCGTTCAGGGTGCCCCGGACATCGGCGGGGGTGGCGCGGAAGGTGTCGGCCAGCGTCTGCAGGCTCCGCTCCAGCTGGGCGGTGTCGATCTGCTGGAGCGTGCCGGACAGCCCGCTCAGCGCCTCGACGACGTCGTAGGGCGAGGCGGTGCGGGCCAGCGGGATGGGCGTGCGGGGGTCCAGGGCGCGCTGTCCGCGCGGGTCGAGGCTCACCGATCTCGCGCCCAGCAGGCTCTTGATCTCGATGGCGGCGTTGGTCTGGTCACCGAGCCAGGCGTCGCGGACGCGGAGCAAGGCCTGCACCCGGTCACCGGCCAGCTTCACGGCGGTGACCCGGCCGACCTCGACCCCGGCGATGTACACCGGGTCGCCGGCCCGCAGCCCGGCAGCGTCGCTGAACTGCGCGGTGTAGACAGTGCCGCCACCGATGATGGGCAGGTTGTCCGCGTTGTACGCGGCGGTGGCCAGCAGGGCGAGGACGACCAGGCCGGCGATCCCGATCGCGATCGGGTGGCGCGGGCGCGACAAGGTCACTGCGAGCACCTCGCGGCGGGCGGCGGCGTGGTCAGCGGGACGACCAGCGGCGCGTTGGCGATCGGGACGGTGACAGTCCCTTCGACTCCGCAGAGGTAGAAGTTGAACCACGAGCCGTAACTGCCGGCCCGGCTGAGTTTGGTGAGCTTCTCCGGCAGGAACCGCAGCACCCCGTCGATGACCTGGGAGCTGTCCGCGAGGTTCGTCGACAGCGCACCCAACCCGGCGA
>JAICSB010000319.1 GCA_025937115.1 Pseudonocardiaceae bacterium
GGCGTGAACCCGAACTCCGCGGCGCGGCGCACCAGCTGTTGCTTGCAGGTGACTCCGAGCTTGCGGTAGCCGCGGGCGAGGTGGGTTTCGACGGTGCGCACACCGATGTACAGCCGGGCCGCGATCTGCGAGGCCGTGTAGCCACCGGCGGCCAGCTCGGCGACCTGCCGCTCGCGTCTGGTGAGCGACCCTGGGCCGGGTGCGGCGCGCGCGGTGCACCGTCGGTCTGACCCGAGTTGCCGCAGCTGGGAGCAAGCCTGCTGATGCCGCACGATCGCGCCACATGCGTCGAACGCGTCGGCTGCCTCGCGCAACGCTTCCTCGGCCGCGCCGCGATCAGATCGTTGGATCGCTTCCGCGTAGGTGACCTGGGCACGCGCCGCCAGCAGCACATATCCGCGACCGCTGAATCCATCGACCGCACGCAACGCGGCTCGCGCCGCCGCCGCCTGGTGACCCTGGCCGATCAGTGCCCACGCTGTGGCCAGCAGATGCAACGTCTGGTGGATGGGCGCACCGGTGCAGCGGGCGTTGTCCTCGGCCCATCGCGCGACGTTGGCCGCAGCGTCGCCATCGCCGACGATCACCGTGACCTCGGCCAGATCCGCGAGAACAAAGACTCTCAGAGCGTAGGCGCCCATCGCCGAGTAGCGGTCGGCAGCACGCCGCAGCGCGACGGCCGCAGTGGTGAACTGACCCTCGGCCCTGGCCACCACGCCCTCGGCCCACCAGTACAACGGTTCAATAATTCCGAGGGCCCCGCTGTCGACGCACGTCATGCAGTTGAGGTGCCGGCGAGCCTCGGTGAGATCGCCCCGCTCCGCTGCCGCCATCGCCGCCCGGGCCGCCTGCCGGACCGGCACCCGGGATCGAACCGCCGGCTCGTGGCGCTCTGCTCGCCGTGCATGTACTTGTGCCATGGTCAGATCCCCGGCAAGCAGCTCGATGAACTCGCTGCAGCGTCCGATCATCGGGTCATCGGGTGGGCTGGACGTGGCGGCCTGGGCGCACCGGGTGCGTGCGGAGACCAGGTGGCCCCGGCAGGCATCCAGGGAAGCGAGCAGCGCCAGGCTCTGCGACATCCACGACAAGTGCTCCGCTGCGGTGGCCATCTCGACGCTACGCAAGAGCACGTTCTCGGCCGCGTCGAAACGGCCTTGCCAGCCGAGTGTGTGCCCCAATGCCCCGAGCGCCTCGGCGATTCCTCGTTGATCACCGTCGCGGTCTGCCTCGCTCAACAGCTGTCGTGCCGCCACCTCTTCGCCGCGCAGGTCACCTGCCCATCCGCGAATCTTGGCCAGCTCGACCCCAGCTGATCGAGCTGCGACGTGGCGGCCGGCCTGCTGGCATAGGGCGACGGCCTGCTGGCACTCCCGCGCCCCGGCATCGACGTCACCCGCTCCGTAGGCGAACAAACCCGCGAGCCACAACCGGACGTCGGCTTGCCGTTGCAGGTCGCCTACCCCGCAGAGCAGTTGCCGCATCCGCCGCACTGCGGCGATATCGGCCACATAGTGCTCGGTCCGATCGACGATGCCCCAATTCGCCCGCGGGCCCAACGCATTGAACACCTCGCACCAGCGCTCATCGCCAGCCGGCAGGAGTTCCTGCAACGTCGAGACGGTCTGCCACTCCAGGGAACTCAGCCCGCGCTGGTGGGCTCGGCGGACCATCTCGATCAGCGCGACGATCGCCTCGCCGTCCCCTGCTCGCGCTGCGCGAATGTAATGCGATGCCGCAGCCTCGGTCCGTCCGGACGCAAGCAGCGTCGCCGCCACCCGCCGGTGCATCACCCGCCGCCTGGCTGCACCGATGCCGCTGTACAGCACCTCCCGGGTGAGCACATGGGCGAGCGTGTAGCCAAGGGACCCCGCACGCTGCTGCTCAACCACCGTGCCGGCACGTGCGAGCTGCTCCAGGGCCGCTGCGACGTACTCGATCGGCGACCTGGAGATCCGGGCGAGGTCGTCTGGATCCACCGGGTGGGCGGCAACAGCGAGCAGCTCAAGAAGGGTCAGGGCTGACGGGTCGAGTTGCGCTAGCTCGGCGCGTATCCAGCGGGCCAGTTTCTCCGGAATCCGGCCCAAGGCCGGCGCCCGGAAGTCTGCATCGCACCCGATCAATGCATCCAGCAGGCCGACGGCGAACCGGGGATTGCCCTGCGCGCGAGCCGTCAACCAATCCGCCAGCGCTGGCGGCACCTGGTCTTGCCGAAGGGTGTCTGCCGTCAGCTCCCGGACGTCTTGCCGGGAAAGCGGCGCGAGCGCAACCCGGTTGATCCGCCCTTCCTGCTCCAGGGCATGCAGCACGGCAAGGGCCGTCCGGTTCCTGGCCAGCTCTGCCGGCCGGGCCGTGGCGAGTACGAACAGGCGGCTGCTTGTGCAGTCCCGCGCGAGCCGCAGCAGCATCTCCCACACCGCATCGTCGCTGCGGTGAGCGTCATCAAGAATCACGATGATGGGCCGGTCTTTACTAGCGGTGGCGAGCAGGCCGGGGATCCACTCGACGAAGTGGTAGCGAAGAGCTTCCGCACACGAAGCCGAGTCGTGGGCGATATCGGCACGGCGCACGAGCGCTGGAAGGCCACCAAGCCCGCTCCCGCATACGCGGCAGACTCGATCAGGGTCCACGCCACCCGCATGCAGATTAAGAGCGTCGGCCCAGGGTCCCAGCGGCGGTATGCCCTTGAAGAGACATTTGTGCGCGATCAGCCCGACGGCGAACTCATTGCCGTGAGGTACCAGTTCGGCCGCGAGCCGCGATTTTCCCAACCCGGCGTCCCCGAGCACCAAGGCCACTCGCAGCTCACCGAGCGTGCTCCGGTGCTGTTCGGCTCGCAACACAGCGAGTTCCCGGGCGCGTCCCGGCACGAGACGCCGTTTGCTGCCCACGTGGCAGAATAAGCTAACAGCGCTGGTCATCGTTACGTCTCAACAGTCGCGTGGGAATTAACGTATCGACTGTACGGTCGCCACCTCGAATAAACTGCCGGCGCCTCAAGTGAATATCCGAGCTGGGAATAATGTCCACCGATCGGAAATTGAGGTCGACATCCTTAGATTTGCCCAGAACAGTTGGACGCCGTGAGGCGTGCCCGCGCGTGCCCCCTAAGAAACAGCTGTTCGGAAGTTTCTAATTAACGTTGAGGTTAGCAGTACATACCAAAACCTGTAAGTCGCCCAAAGGTGGGCGACTTACCCGCGGGTTCTCATCACTCTTGGTGAGACGCGGTGATTGCTCATCAGCCACATGGGCTACTGCGTCCCGCAGTCCGCCCGCGCCATCAACTGGGCACGAGGGCCAGCACACGGGTCACGATGGGCACGGCCGAGAGGCCGTGTCAGGCGGCCCCGGCTCCCACTTAACTGCCACTTCACACACCAGGGCGGCCACCCACGTCGGCGGTCTGAAGTGGTTTCTGATAACGGCAAGTGCGGTGGGCATGCCACTGGTTAGATCCGGCGATGCAGTCCCGGATACCGGCCACGTAGCGGTATACCGCCGCTTGGATGGCGGTGCCGAGTTGCAGGGTGTCGATCAGCTCGGGCAGGCGCTCCTCGGCCGCGAGGAGGTCGTTCACTCGGTCGCTGATGAGCGCACGTGCGGCGATGAATGCCTGGTCCCGGCTCAGGTGCCGTTCGTGTTGCAGTACCAGAATCAGGTTGGAAACGATGCCGCAGGCGATTTCCTTGTCCAATGAGTACAGGTCGTTGATCCAGGAGAAAAGGTCCGCGCCGGCAAGGACGATCTCCTGGAAAACCGGCGAGTGGTAGACCTGGTCTGGGAGTTCGGTTTGCCCGCAGATTTCGATGACGTCGAAGCAGGTCAGTACTGCGCTTGCGTCCCGGCGAAGCGGGATGTACTCGGCGAGTGGCAGCGGGGTGCCGCTTTCACGCAGCTGGATATCGTGCAGGCCGCCCGTCATGATGCCCATCAGGTGCCGAGTGAACCGCTCCTTCCAGGCGGGCGAAGCCCGCGCGTCGAAGCGGTGGGGGAGCACCAGCCTGCCGCCAATTCCGCCTCCGGCAGCGGCGCATCGGGATAGCCGTAGGCAGCAGCCTCGCCGAAGCGGCCCTGGACCAGTCCTTGTTTGCCGGCGTCACCGCAGGCTAAGCGGAAGCGTATAACCCAGTCGCGGGTGGATGTCTCGATCCTGGCCGACTCAGGATGCTGGCGTGCCGGAAAGGGCAGGTTGATGAATGGCGATCCCGATATCATGCCACGTCCATTCTGAATTGTTTACCGACATCGGTGCCCAAGCCGGTCGATAAAGTATCGTGGCGCGGTCCGTTTTGGCGCGCCAGCCTGTGAGGTTCACTCGAACGCTACGGCACGATAACCGTGGGTGTAGGCTCACCCGCTGTGCTGGTCCTGCTACCGCCGTCGGAGACCAAGGCGCCCGGGGGCGATGGACCGTCGCTGGCGCTTGACGGACTGTCCTATCCCGAGCTGACGCCGGTTCGCCGGAAGCTGATCGACGAGTTGGTAGCGCTGGCCGGGGACGCGCCCGCCGGGCTGACCGCGCTGGGGCTGTCCGAGCGCCAGTCCGACGAGTTGGAACGCAACGCCGGCCTGTGCAGCGCACCGACGCTGCCCGCGTTGCTTCGCTAC
>JAICSB010000066.1 GCA_025937115.1 Pseudonocardiaceae bacterium
AAGGGCCGATGGACCGGAACTCTTAAAGGCTATGCCGAATACTCTCTGCTGTCAATCGGCACAGCGCATTCTTCGCGATTCTTGCCGCATTCCCAGCGTATTCCCAGCTTCGCTATTCGGAACGTCTATGAGGGTCTCATATAAGGCGCACCGACTGGGCCAGGGAATACGCGCTAAACCATGTCGCCGAGCCCGAGACGCTTGTGCGCAGCCCGTGCACGCTGGTCGGCGGCCGACGCTCCGTAACGGCGGAGCATCTGCGGCGAGCGCCATCCCATGATCCGCATCAGGTCGGTCTCCGACGCCCCTTCGGCCATCCACCGGTGCGCTGCGGTGTGCCGGAACATGTGCGCGTGCAGGCCGGGCAGTGGCGGATCCAGTGCCGCACCGCGCCGCTTGAGCATCTGTTTGATGCCCCCGGCCAGCAACGGACCCCGGTTCTTCTCCGCCAACCACAACTCCGGGCGCCCCGCCAGCTTCTCCCGCGACCGTGCACGGAGATAGCGGGCCAGCGCGGCGCCGGTCTTGTCACCGAAGGGCAGCGCTCGGGGTCGACGGCCCTTGCCGACGGTGTGGCAGACGTCCATGTCTAAGTCGAGGTCGGCGACGGCCAGGGCGGCGACCTCGCCGAGGCGCCCGCCGCTGTCGAGCAGGAGCCGAATGATCGCGGTGTCGCGGAGCTGGATGAACCCTTTGCCCGCGCAGCCGTCGACCAGCGCGCGCAGCTGCTCCACCGATAGCACCGGCACGGCCTTCTCGGGCACGAACGGCGGGGAGGTGCGCTCCATCGGGGAGCGATCGAGCTCGTCTTCGCTGACCATCCACTTAAACCACTGCTGGAGTGCCCTATAGGCGACGTTCGCGGTCGACGCTGAGCGGGTGTCGGTCATGTACCCCATGAAGTCCTCGACGTCCCTGCGATCAATATGGCGGGGATCCAGCGGCCGGTCGTGCTCGGTCAGCCACTCACTGAACTGGCGCGCCACCGTGTCGTAGATGCGCTGGGTGTTCGCCGCGCGGTTGAGATTGCGCAGGTGGCGCTGCCAGTCGCGGCGCAGTAGCGCCAGGGTGTCATCGCTCATTGGAGAGGCCGGAACGGGGTCTCAGCATGGGTGACACGATAGCAGGAGTTAGCGGCTCGCTGAGCGTTGTGCTGGCCTGCGTGTCTAGGCTACGGTAGTGTCGTACCAGGTCAGGCAGTATCGGTGGGCGCAGCAGGTTTTGAACCTGCGACCGCTCGCTTGTAAGCAATCTGCTCACTGAGCGCTGTCCTGACCTGGAAAAACACAGGTGATCGGCGAGCGTAAGTGGCGTAGTTAGCGGCTCACTAAATCTCCGCCGATCAAAGGACGGCCCCGCACACCGCGTCAGACGGTGATACGGGGCCTAGATCGGACAACGGAGGTCCGACCGTGAGCACAGATCTTGCCACCTCCCGCCGCCGAGCGGCACTAGCGAACCTCATCGAAGCCCACGTCAAAGACGCCCCCAAACAGCGCCTGTCCGCCGCCAGCACCGCGCTGGCCGTCGGCGCCACCTACGACCAGGTGCAGGCCGCGATGGGCGGGATGACCCTCGACGCCGCGTTCATGCGCTACGTGCGGAGCCTGTGATGGACGCCCCCGCCGTTGCCCCGACTCGTGCCACCTACGCCCGCATCGACATGTCCTACGAGGCGGCCGTGGCTCGCCGTGCCGAGCTCGACCGGATCGACACCGCCCGCGCCGCCCTGGCAGCCGGTGTCACGTGGGATGAGCTGGACGCCGCTGTCGGTGGCCTCGAAATCGTCGACGTACTCGCGATCTTCGACGGGGGCGACTTGTGAGCATCGCCCCCGCTTCCCCCGCCGTGCGGGTCACCACCGTGACCGCTGTCGTCGTCGTGGCCGCTGTAGCCGCTGTCGTGAGCTACAGCCACATGACGGAGCTGGCGCACCGCGCCGGTGAGCAGTGGCGGTCCTGGCTGATCCCGATCAGCGTCGACGGCCTGATCGTGGCCGCGTCCATGGTGCTGCTCACCCGGCACCGCGCCGGGCAGCCCGGCGGCCCGCTGGCGTGGGGATCACTGGGGGTCGGCGTGATCGCCAGCCTCGCGGCGAACATGGCCGACGCCCGACCGGAGGTGACCTCCGTGCTGGTGGCGGGGTGGGCTCCGGTGGCGTTCGCCGCAGCGTTCCACCTACTACTCCAGCAGCGCCGGGCCGAACGTGCGAACACCCCGCTGAGCCATTCAGGTAGCCCAGCGGGGCAGGGCGACACAGTACTGCCGGGCACCGACGGCCGCAGCGATCCGAGCTCGCCGTCGGTGCCCGGTCCCATCGACGTCGAGCCGGTCCACCCTCTTTCACCGGGTTCCGGGGTGGATCGGCGAAGCGCGGACCGCGTTGTGGTGGCCGGTCCGCTGCCTGTCCCGGACCGCACGGTTGTTCAGGTCGTGCGGTCCGGGGCGGCGCAACCTGTCGCGACAACGCAGGCCCCGCGACGCGACAAGGCCGCGACAGGCGGTGCGACAAAGGTTGCGACACGGGCGCGACAAACCAAGCCCACGACAGCGGAACAGCGCCGGTCATGGGTGCGACAACAGCGCGACAATGGTTGCAATGTCACAGGGGCTGACGTGCACAAACAGTTCCCCGATGCGCCGCGTGACGGTGCCCGGATCCTGCGACAGGTTGATGCGGAAATCGAAGCGGAGCTGCGCGCTGTCGCAGCGGGAGAGAGGTAGGCATCGTGCCCGACACTGCCGTGGAAACACCGACCGCCCCGACCTCGGCTCAGGGCGCGCCGGAGGCGTTCACCAAGGCCGCCGTCCCACCCCCCGAGTCGGACACCAGCACCGAGCAGTCCGACACACCCAGCGGGGTCCCGATGTCGAGGCTCGCCGGGTGGGCCACCGCGATCGGCGGCCCGCTGGGGTTCGGGCTGCTGTGGACGATAACTCCGTGGTTGGCCATCGGAGGTGCAGCGGGCGCTTCCCTACTGGGGTTGACGTTGTGGACCCGTTCCCGAGGCAAGCCGCGCAGGAAGCGCCCACTGCGGTTGTCGTGGTCGCGCACCGTCCATAGTCGGGGCACCACCGGACGCGGGGCAGCGTCTGCGTGGCGGCGCTCCGCAAGTTCTCGGACGTCCACCGCGACGGGGGGGCGTCGTCGGTTCGGCGTCGGTCGCGCAAGTAATGGCGGCCGGATCGGCGGATCGGCACCCGGGGGCCGGGGGCGCGGCGGGGCGACGAGCACCAGTGGGGGCCGCAAGGGCTTAGGGCGGGTGTTCAGCCGTGGGGGCGGGTCGGGCGCGGGCGGCGCTGCCGGTGGCCGCACGGGAGCAGGCCGTGGCCTGGGGCGCCTGACCGGAAAGTTCGGCAAGTCGGGGGCCGGTTCTCGGAGTGGGGGCAGCGCTGCGCGTGGTGGCGGCCGGGGCTCCGGTGCGTCCGGTGGTGGTAGCCGTGCTGCTGGCAGTGGCAAGGCGGGGGCTGGCGTCCGTGGACGTCTTGGCCGTGCTTTGGGGCTCGGCGGTGGCAAGGGTGGGGCTGGTGCTCAAAGCGGTGGCACCGCTGGACGATCTGCCGGTGGACGCCGGGGGTTTGGGCTCGGAGGCTCTCGTCGAGGCGCCGGTGGCGCTAAAGGCGGAGGCCCCGGGGGTGCCGCTACCCGTGGTGGTAAGGCGGGCGGTCGGCGAGGTTTGGGCCGTGCGCTGGGGCGAGGCGCCGGTGGTGCTAAGGCTGGTGGCGCTAAGGGCAGTGGCTCTGGGGCTGCCGGGAGCGGTCGCCGTGGCTTGGGGCGCCTGACCGGCAAGCTCGGTAAGTCCGGGACCGGTGCCCGCAGCGGCGCTGCTGGTGGCCGCACAGGGGCACCCCGTGGCCGGGGTGGCTCATCTGGGCTCGGTCGGGGACGCGGCGCCTCCGGCAGTGGCCTCCCGGGGCGTGGCGGCGCAGGGGGGGGCGCAGGCCGTAAGCCGGGCGGGATGACAGGACGACTGCGAACCCGCCTCACCGGAGGGAGCGCGGGGCGACGAGCACCAGCTGGCCGGTCGGCCGTGGTGAGCCGGATCCCCGGAGCGACCCGGATCAACCGCATGATGAAGGCCGGGGCGTCTGGAATGCGCGTCAAGCCGAAGACGGGGACTCCGAACGTGCGAGCATCCCGGTTCGGTCAGATCCTGGGCACCGCCACTGCCCGGCAGTCGGGCGGCCAGCGACCCCGGCGGGGCGGGGCCAGCGGGCCTGTGTCATCGGGGCGAGCCCCGTCCGCCCAGCAAAAGGCGCGGCGAATGGGACGGCTATTCACTCGGCAAAGCACCTGGACATCGTCACCACTGAAGACCGTCACGCGAACTAAGTCGGGAGCCGCGTCCCCCGGCAGTGTCCTGGCCACGGCGTCGGCTGAGCCTTTCGGTTTCGACGACGGCGGGTTCCCCGTCTACACCGCACCCCCGCCCCAGAAGCAGGCCGCTAAGACCGCGGCTGCGCCCTCGCAGGACGACTTCGGTTTCGACGACGGCGGGTTCCCCGTCTACAACGTTCCGGGGGCGAGTTCGACCCCGGGCGCCCATGCATCACAGATCACTCAGGAAGGACGATTCGCCATGACTGCACCTACCAACGCTGCCGACGCCCAGGCTGTCGAAGCACACGCCAAGATGATCGACCACTCCACTCCCCAGACGAAGATCACAACCGCGTCTGCTGCGGCCGACTCTGCGCGCCGGTCCGGGCAGAGCTACTACTACCAGGCCGAAACCCTGCGCTCGCAGGCTGCGAACTTGCACGACAAGGAAGGCATGGCCGAAACCGCCCACTCACTACTGGCGGAAGCGGCGCGCGCGGAGGAGACCGGGAACCAGCGGATGGGGATGGCCGCAGCCTACGACGACTGGGCTGCGCAGATCGCCGCGCAGAACGGCGCGGGACAGAAGACCACGGCGGCGTCATGATCCCCTGGCGGCTGTTCTGGGTGGCCCTGGGCGCGGTGGTGACCGCCGCCCTGGGCGGGTTGCTACAGCTGGTGGCCGCGCCCACGGCGGCAGTGGCGATCGTCGCAGCCACGGCCACGGCGATCGTCGGGGCACGATGGGGCTTACTGGGGGCTGGTGCCGTGATCGACATCCCGATCGCGCGTCGCCGGTCCTACGCCGCCGCCGTCGGCTGGGCCGCTGTGGTGCACGCGGTGTGGATCGTGGTGTTCCTGCTGGCCCCGGCCAGCTCGACAGTGCACCTACTGGTCGGCCTGTCGCTGCTCGCCGTGTCCGAGTACGCCGTGGTCGTGGTGGTCGGGTGGCTGGCCAGCCTGCGCCCCCAGTCTTGGGATGCCGATGAGGACACCGACCACACAGCCCAAATCATGCGGGCCGCCCTGGACCGTGCCGGGTACGGGCATCTGAAAGTGGTGGGGCACCAACCACTCGGGGACGACAGTGACTCGCACGGGATCCAGTTCGCCCTACAGATGCCCGCTGGAAAGGAGCCACCCCCTGCCGGGGCGACTGAGAAGATCGCTGTCGCGCTCGCGGAGATCCTGAAAACCCGGCTGGAGTCCAGTTGGGTGCAACTGCGCAAGACCACCGCCGCCGGGGCCTACACCATCACGGTGCTGTTGCGGGACGTGATGGCCGACGTGATCCCCTATGTCGACACCGCTGAGCCCACCTCAATCACCCAGCCAGCTCTGGTCGGGTACGGGGTCAACCGTGAACCTGCGCACCTGCCGCTGGCTCAGCACGGTCAGGTCGTCGGGAAGTCCCGCTACGGCAAGTCCGGGCTGATCAATGTCCAGTTCGCTCACGGCACTCGCTGCGTCGATGCTGTGGTGTGGACGTGCGGGGTGGAGAAGCTTTATGACCTCATCGGAGGGTGGGTCGAGCCCTACACCAATACCGACTACCCCATCCCGTTCGACTGGGTCGCAAACGGTCCCCGCGACACCCTGGACATGCTCATTGCTGCGATGAACGTCGCCCGCTGGCGTCAGCGCCAACCTATGGCCAGTCGGGTGGGGTTCAAGCACATCTGGATCGTTTTGGATGAGGCCAGTTTCGCCTTGCGAAACCAGTCAGTGAAAGGCATCTATCAGGGTCAATTCGTCACCATGTCCCGCATGGCCGCAATGATCTCCCAGGGGGCCGGGTCGGGTAACGTGTGGCTGCTGCGTGCCAGTCAGCGTTCCACTCACGACCACGGCGGGGACCATGGCGCCGACATCACCGCCAACGTCGGCTATTCCGCAGCCTTCAACTCTCACGACTGGGCAGAAATCGGTCGCCTGATCGGTGACTTCAACCTCCCCATGCCCAGCCATAAGGGCGAGTACTGGCTAGACACCGGCCAGGGAGACCTGCCTGTCCTACTCAAGGCCCCCTACATGCAGGAGGTGGACCCCTCCAAGCCCCGCCTGCACGACGGATCGACCGTGTCGGAGGTGGCCTGGGCACGCCGACATCTGCATCAGGTTCTGGATTCCGGGTCAGCGGAAGCTGCGGGGGACGCCTATCGGTTGCGGTGCACTCGCATGGACGACCGGATGCGGTCCTACCTCACCGGGGAGCCTGAGCCGTCAACCGCAACAGAACCGGTGGACCCGCACCGTGCGGGTTACGCCGCGACCATGGCCGCGCTGACCACAACGCCACCCGCCGACCCGGCCGAGCCAGTGGCGACGATGGTTGGGCGTCGCACCCGAGCGGACCGCATTCTCGACATCATCACAACGGCCCCTGATCCGGTCACGCCGCAGCAGATCCTGGTCGAACTTCACGGTGCTGGGGACACCACCGCGTCTGATCAGGTGGTCACCAACGCGCTGACCAAGCTGGTCAGTGATGACCGTGTCAGGCGCCTGGAGCGTGGCCGGTATGAGCCAGCCGACCAAACAAACAACCAAACACACACGGGGGTGGGGCGGTAACGCCTGGTCAGACCCCCTGGGGGGACTTGTGTGTTTGTTTGTTTGGTCCGTTGCGGAGAACGGGGCTGGGGAACCCCATGTCGTCCATGCCATCTTCGGGCAGCGGCGAGGCGGCGGCCTCGATGAGCAGGGTGATCCACCGCTCGGCGGGCATTCCAACGAGCGCGGCCCGCTCGACGGCGGTGGCCAGTGTCGCGTCGTCCAGGTCGATGGCGGCCATGGGGGCGCCCCCTCTCTCCACTCCGTGATCATCAGTGTACGTCTCGAATCCGGCGCGGCGTTCCCCTGTCTGGTCGTTACTGGGGTGGAAGATTCAACAGTCGGTGAAATTCTGGAGGCACGGTGAAGGTCTTCTTTTGGTCGGCTGACTCGTCAGGCTGCGCCTACTACCGATGCGAGTTGCCAGCCGCCGAGCTGGCCCGCCGTGGGCACGAGACGCACGTCTGCGACCGGATGCCCGAAGACTGGATGGACACCGCCGACGTCATCGTGGGCCAGCGGGTGTGCCAACCCGGCCCAACGGTCCGTTGGCAGCAACTCGCCCGCGACGGCCGCTGCGGTTTGGTCTACGAGGTCGACGACGACCTCCTCGACATTGACCCGTCGAACGGCCCGGCGTGGTCGTTTTTCTCGAGACCGGAGATCCGCGCCAACGTGATCCGCAATATCGAGGTCGCCGATCTCGTGACCGTGTCCACGGAACCGTTGGCGGAAGTAATGCGCCGGTGGAACCGCAATGTCACCGTGCTGCCGAACTGCGTACCGGCGTCGCTATTGGATGCCCCGCCCGCCCCCGGATGGAAAGGGCTCACCCTCGGGTGGTCCGGCGGAATGTCGCACAAGCTGGATCTCGCCGAAGCGCGCGACCCGGTGCGCCAGTTCCTGCGCCGGTACCCCGATGCGGGACTGCACATCATGGGCCACGTTGATCCCGACTTCTGCAAAGCGATGCCAACTGAGCGACTGCACATCACGAAGTGGGTCGACTCGGTACCCGACTTCCATGAGCTGATCGACTTCGATGTGGCGCTGGCCCCGCTGCGGCCGTCACCGTTCAACCGCTCCAAATCGGCCATCCGCTGCCTCGAAGCTGCCGCGCTCGGCATCCCCGTGATCGCCTCAGACTTCGGCCCCTACGCCGGGTTCGTCGCACACGGCGTCACGGGGCTTCTGGTGAGCCGCCCACACGAGTGGGGCATGCACTTGCGGACCCTGCTCAACCCGACCACCCGGCGGGAGATAGGCCGCAAGGCCCGCGCACTGGCCGCGCAGCACACCATTGAGGGCAGTATCGAGCTGTGGGAGAAGGCGCTATGCGGCTGACCGTCGGCAGTGAGGCCCGGTTCACGAGCCCCAACTTCGATTGCCCGCACCCCGACTACTGGACGTCGACGGACGACGATTCCACGGAGCTGGAGGTGACTTCGCTCGTCGCGGCGTTCGTGGTGGCGCTCCAGCCGGAGCTGGTGGTGGAGACGGGCACGGCGTGGGGACAGACGGCGGAGGCGATCGGCCGGGCGCTGGTCGCCAACGGGCACGGGCGACTGGTCACGCTGGAGCCGGACCGGGAACGCGCCCACTTCTCATCGGAAAGGTGCACTGGGCTGCCCGTATCCGTGCACATCGGATTGAGCCTTGACTACACGCCAGACGAGCCGATCGACTTCGCGTGGTTCGACTCCCTGTGCCACCTGCGCGTCTTGGAGTTCCGGCGGTACCTGCCGCACATGTCGGGCCGGGCGGTGGTGGGGTTCCATGACACCGGCCCGCAGCACCCGGTGCGCGGCCTGCTGGAGGAGTTGGTGGCCGATGGGATGTTGGCGCCGCCGCTGTATCTGCCGACGCCGCGCGGGGTGTGCTTCGCGAGGGTGGAGGGGCCGCGATGAGTAGCGACATCACGGTGGTCATCGCCACCATCCCGATCCGGGCGAAGATGCTCCGCAAGGCCCTGGCGTCGGTGGTGCTCCAGACCTTCCAACCGGCGGCCATCGTTGTCGAGTACGACCACGAGCACACGGGCGCTGCCGCGACTAAGAACCGGGGCCTGGCGAAGGTCACCACGGAGTGGGTCGCCTTCCTGGATGACGACGACCAGTTCATGCCGGAGCACTTGGAGAAGCTGCGTGAGGCGCAGCTCGACTCCGGCGCCGACGTCGTCTACTCCATGCCGTTCATTCCGCAGATCCCCGGTGGGATCGACCCGTCGGGGATGCGGGGAGCCCCGTTCGATGCGGATGAGCTGCGGCGGCGGTCCTACATTCAGACCACCAGCCTGATCCGCACGAAGATGTTCCGAGCGTCGGGCGGCTTCCAGTGCCCGCCGGGCAGCGACTATGACGACTGGGGCGGATTTATCGCCCTGCTCGATTCGGGGGCGACGTTCTATCACCATCCCGAGCAGACTTTCATTTGGGAGCACCACGGCCGGAACACGTCGGGCCGCGCGGACCGCTGGTGATTCGGTACATCTCCGGGTATATGTTGTGGTACAGTCACGGGTATGACCAGACACCCCGACAAGATCGCAGAGAACAAGCTGCGGCGCATCGCCGACCGCCGGGGACTCACCCTCAAAAAGTCCCCCCGCCGAGACTCCAAGGCACTCGACTACGGCACGTACAAGCTGATCATCGAGACCGAGGACGCAGACGGCAAGCACGAGCACGAGTGGCGCGCCGGACTGCGCTTCGACCAGATCGAGGCAGCGTTGGACGAATACTCGGCGCAGGAAGACGCCGCCACCCCCGACGACCCACGCACTGAGGAGAACGACCCATGCGCAGACTGATCCTCGCCGTCCCGCTGATCCTCGCGGCCGTCGTCGGGTGCAGCGGGCCAGTGGTCCAGCGGCCCCTGACGCCCGCCGCTGACTGGGCGAACCAGTCCGCCCCGCCCGCGATGCTCACGTTCGGCCAGACGCACACCTGGCCGGGCGGGGACACCGTCACCGTCAGCGCACCGCGCCGCATGACCGAAGCACCTTCGATCATCGACGGCCGGGCGGGGCAGTTCCTAGTCGTGGACATCACCGTGCACAACGGCGGGCAGGCCACCCGGTCGGCCAGCGACTACCTGACGATGGCCACGATCAACGACAGGTCCGTGGACTACGCCGCGATGCGGGGCCACACAGACCTGGTCCGGTCCAATGCGAGCATCCCGCCCGGCGGCGCGCTCGCATGGTCTGAGGCATATCCGGTGACCGATACTGGGGCGGTCAGGTTCGCTGTCCAAATGAGCGGCTCACAGGCCGACCCGCAGCGCCCCGTCGTGTTCTACCAGGGCACCGCCTGATCGCAGAATCGCTTACAGCTCGCCCTGTACGGCCCACAGAGGGCCTGTGCGGGGCGAGCTGGTGTGAGGGGAAGGGTCTAGTACACCGTTCCGGACGTGCTCACGGTCGGACCCATGTCCTCGATCACGATCTCACCCAGCGACGTGGTAGCTGCATCGTTGGTCAGCGTGCCGGAGCCGATGGCACAGAACACCGCAACCATCACGCCCAGCGTCCCGGTGAACCCGCAGGGATAGAGTCCGATCACATCGAGCGAGTCCGGCACCGACGCCACCCGGTGGTCGGTGAGCGCGCGGGCGACCTGCGTGGAAAACACGGTGGGCTCAGTGCCGTCGGTTGTGGTTCGCATCTCCACCTGAGATGTCGCCGGTACCGTGGCCGCGTCGATCTCCAGGTGCGCCCACAGTTTGTAGGTGCGCCCACTGACCACTGAGGCGAACGCCGAGATGATCCGCTGCGCGGTGCCTGACGTGGTCGCCGTAGTCGATATGGACGTGGTGCGCCGGTTTCGGCCGACAACCCCCTGCGATCTAGCGGCCAGGTCAGTGGTCAAGCTCGTCACGTCAGATTCGGCGTGCGTGTGCACGGCGGCGGCCTTGCCCGCCAGGTCGGCCACCAGGCTCGTGACATCGGACTCAGCGTGGGAGTGCACGAGTGGCGCCTTGCCCCGCCCGTCGAGCACCCCGATCGCCGCGATGACCAGATAAGAGTTGCCCACCGGTAGCAGCACCACCCGGTCGCCCGCCTGGGGCGTGTACCCGGCGTAAAGGTACGTCTTGCCAGACAGGGTGGTCTCACCATCGAACGTGATCTTCGGGTTGCCGG
>JAICSB010000437.1 GCA_025937115.1 Pseudonocardiaceae bacterium
CCGGTGCCGGGTTGCGGGTCCAGATCGATGCGCCACTCGTCGGGGCGCTCCACGTCAGTGGCCCGAGTGTTCCACGGATGGAACTCCACAGTGCTCATCTGCACCGCCCAGATCACGTCGGCGAGATCGGTGACGCACAGCTCGTCCGCGGAGCGCCCGGAAGGGAAGTCCACCCGCACTGTCTGCACCCAGGGCGGGGCGCCGGCCGGCAGCCGCTTCTGGTGCACTTTGGGGCCGGTCACTCCGGTGGGGAACCGGTGCAACATGCAGGGACGTCGGTGCAAGGCGCGAACGATGCCGTCGCCGACCGCGAGGTAGTAACGCACCAGGTCGATCTTCGTCTCGCCCCGCGCGGGGAAGTACACCCGATGCGGGTTGGTGATCCGGACGGTACGCTGGCCGACCTCCAGCTTGACCGCTGAGGATCGGCGGGTGCCGGCCACCCGCCGATCCTCAGCGCCGCTTGGCTTTGCGGGCCTTGAGGTGACTGGCGATCAGCATCACCACAAGTATCGTGCCGGGGGCGACCAGGAAGAAGTCACCCACGTGACCTTCGTTGTTCCCGATCAGCATCGCGAACAGCGCGAAGGCGGTGAACCAACCAGCGATCTTGCCGGCGCGCTGGGGAGTGCCATGCCAGCCCCATGCGGCTGACGGCTCTTCGTCCGGCTCCAAGCCGGGGATTGGCGCCACGCCGTGGGTCGAGTCCTGGTCGGCGGGGTGCTGATCAGTCACAGTCACGCCAACATCATCGCATACCACCGCCCGGCCAGCGCAGACTCACCACCGTGCACGCTTAACAGCGCTGCCATCGGGAACAATGACGTAGATGGACCTGTCAGATCGGCCACGCACGGTACTGCTGCTCGGCAGCACCGGGTCGATCGGCGTCCAGGCACTGGACGTGATCCAGCGCAACCCTGATCGTTTCCGCGTGGTCGGGCTCGCCGCTGGAGGCGCGAACCCGGAGGCGCTGGCCGCGCAGGTGCTGGCGACCGGCGCACCCGCTGTGGCAGTGGCCCGCGGCCGGGCGGCGCAGGATCTGCAGCTGGCGCTGTTCGCCGAGGCGCAGCGATGCGGGTACGACCGGGGCGGCTACCGGATGCCCCGGATCCTGGTCGGTCCCGACGCAGCGGCCGAGCTCGTCACGACCGAGCCCGCTGACGTGGTGCTCAACGGAGTGACCGGTTCCCGCGGCCTGGCGCCGACGCTGGCGGCGCTGCGCAGTGGCGCCGTCCTGGCGCTGGCCAACAAGGAGTCCCTGGTGGCTGGGGGCACCCTGGTCACCCGCGCCGCCGCGCCCGGCCAGATCGTGCCGGTCGACTCCGAGCACTCGGCGCTGGCCCAATGCCTGCGTGCCGGCAGCCGGGCGGAGGTGTCCCGGCTGGTGCTCACCGCGTCCGGCGGGCCCTTCCGCGGGCGCCACCGCGACGAGCTCGACGGAGTCACCGCTGAGCAGGCCCTGGCGCACCCGACCTGGCGGATGGGACCGGTGGTGACGGTGAACTCGGCCACCCTGGTGAACAAGGGTCTCGAACTGATCGAGGCGCACCTGCTCTTCGGCATTCCCTACGATCGCATCGACGTCGTGGTGCACCCGCAGTCAGTGATTCACTCGATGGTCACCTTCACCGATGGTTCCACGATCGCCCAGGCCAGCCCACCGGATATGCGACTGCCGATCGCGCTGGCGCTGGGCTGGCCGGACCGGGTTGCCGACGCGGCCCCGGCTTACGACTTCGCCAAGCCGACGACCTGGACCTTCGAACCGGTGGATACCGAGACGTTCCCTGCCATCGAGCTGGCCAAGGAGGCGGGTGCCGCCGGTGGGTGCGTGCCCGCGGTGTTCAACGCGGCCAACGAGGAGGTGGTGGCCGCCTTCCTCGAGCGCCGCATCTCCTTCCGTGAGATCGTCGACACGGTGGCGGCCGTGCTGGGTGAGGCGCAGGGGTGGCGGGCCGACCCGACTACGGTGGATGACGTGCTGGCTGCCGAGGACTGGTCTCGGAGCAGAGCCAGGGAACTGCTGGGCGGCCGACTGGCCCGGCCGGTCGGAGTCCGAAGTGAGGAGTGACGCGTGACGTTCGTGCTGGGGGTAGTGCTGTTCGCGCTGGGCATCGGTATCTCCGTCGCATTGCACGAGGCCGGCCACATGTACAGCGCGAAGGCCTTCGGGATGAAGGTGCGCCGCTACTTCATCGGCTTCGGTCCCACCCTGTTCTCCTTTCGCCGGGGAGAGACCGAGTACGGCCTCAAAGCGATCCCTGCCGGTGGTTTCTGTGATATCGCGGGGATGACGGCGATGGACGAGCTACCCGATCCGGACGACCGCAGGCGGGCGTTCTTCCGTTTCCCCACCTGGCAGCGCGTTGTGGTGCTTTCCGCGGGCTCACTGACCCACTTCGTCGTGGGCATTGCGCTGATCTACGCGATGGCGGTGTCGACCGGCCTGCCCAACCTGGACCGGGCGCCGGCCCCCGCAGTGGTGTCCAAGGTCAGCCAGTGCCTCGAGGTGCGGGCCGACAATTCTTGCCAGCCCGGCTCCCCGGCGCCGGCTAAGAACGCGGGCCTGCAGCCAGGGGATCGCGTGCTGGCCGTGGCGGGCACCCCGGTGCATAACTCCACCGACCTGATCGGCGCGATCCAAAGCCGTTCGGGTCCCACCGAGTTCCGGCTCGAACGGGCCGGGCAGCAGCGCACCGTGCTGGTCGACGTGGCCCGGGTGCCGGTCTCGGCGCTGGGTGGTCAGGGCGACAAGCTGGTCGGCGCGATCGGCGTGACACCGCAGCAACCAGACGCCGTGACGCTGCATTACGGCCCGGCGGCCGCGGTGGGTAAGACCGTCAGCTTCACCGGCACGATGTTCGCCAACACCTGGCAGGGCCTCAAGCAGTTCCCGGAGAAGATCCCTGCGCTGTTCGAACGGATCGGCGGGGAAAATCGACCGGACTCCCCGATCAGCGTGGTCGGGGTCAGCGTGCTCGGTGGTGACGCTGTCGGTTTCGGTGCGTGGTGGTTCTTCCTTTTCCTGCTCTCGGCGTTCAACCTTTTCGTCGGGGTATTCAATCTCCTGCCGTTGCTCCCGCTGGACGGCGGGCATATCGCGGTCAACCTTTACGAGAGCCTTCGCAACGCCATCCGGCGGGCCACCGGCCGCCCCAACGGGCCGCCGGTGGACTACGCGAAGCTGATGCCGCTGACCTATGCGATCGCGATCGTGTTCATCGGGGTGGGTGCTCTGACCATCACCGCCGACATTATCAATCCGATTCGGTTGCACCCATGACCGCACTCATAAGGGGGGTCTTGTGATGATGATTGGCATGCCCGCCATGCCGCCGCCGGTGCTCGCCGAGCGGCGCAAGACCCGACAGCTGCAGGTCGGTACCGTGGGCGTGGGCAGCGAGCACCAGATATCCGTGCAATCGATGACCACCACGCTCACCGCTGACGTCAATGCCACCCTTCAGCAGATCGCCGAGCTCACCGCGGCGGGCTGCGACATCGTCCGGGTGGCCGTGCCCAGTGCCGACGACGCCGACGCGCTGCCGGCCATCGCGCGCAAGTCACGGATCCCGGTGATCGCCGATATCCACTTCCAGCCCAA
>JAICSB010000457.1 GCA_025937115.1 Pseudonocardiaceae bacterium
ATAGCCACCCGCAGCGGGTCTTCGGCGCGGCGGATCGACTCGTCGGCGGCGATCCGCACGTCGACCTGGCGGCGGACGGCAGCGAGCTCGTCGATGGTGCGGCAGGGTTGCTCGACGTATTCGAGACCGCTCGCGGCCTTGTCGAGCCGGCGGATGTGGGCGGCGGCGGTGTCGACGTCCCACCCGCCGTTGGCGTCCACCCGGATCGCCCCCGCCGGGCTCAGCGCGTCGCGGACCGCTTCTACTCGAGCCAGGTCCTCGCCCAGCGACTCCGGGTGGTCAGCGACCTTCACCTTGGCGGTGCGGCATCCGGACCCGGCGGTGATCTCGTGCGCACGTTCCGGGCCGACCGCCGGGACCGTGCAGTTGATCGGGATACGATCGCGCACCGGTGGCGGCCAGCCGATGGTGCACTGCTCGATGGCGGTAGCCAACCACGGGCCGCACTCAGTGTCGTCGTAATCAGCGAACGGGCAGAACTCACCCCACCCGGCAGGCCCCTCAATCAGCATCCCCTCCCGGACAGCGATCCCCCGGAACCGGACGCGCATGGGGATGGAGTACACGCGGGCGCCGTCGAAATCGACTGCGTCGACGCCCTCTGGGCTGCTCATCAGGTGCTGTTGTCCTCGTCTCGGCGGCTGCTGACCCGCTCAGGTGCGGGGAGCTTGGCACAGTCTTTCAGTGCGGTGCGCATCGCCAGAAACTGCTGCACGTGGCCGGGAGGACGCGGCGGAGTAGAGATTCGCCGGTTATGGTCGGGGCGACGTCCCCGACATCGCCGACGGGTCGGCGCCGTTGCGAAGGGCGGCAGTCAATGGATGACGCGGGCTCGACGGTCGAGCGGGTGGTGAAGCTGCCCGGGCAGGGACGCACTGTGGTCTGGGACTCCCCGGGACCGCCGGGAGCGTCAACCCTAGTGCTCGTACACGGTGCCACGATGACCGCCGAACTCAACTGGTCAGCAGTGTTTCCGGTGCTAGGCCAGCACTTCCGGGTGCTGGCCTTTGATCAGCGCGGGCATGGGCGGGGGTTGGACTGCGCGGGGGGTTACCGGCTGGAGCAGTGCGCCGATGACGTCGCCGGGCTGGCCGCGGTGCTGGGCATCCAGCGACTCATCGTGGTCGGTTACTCGATGGGTGGGCTGATCGCGCAGCTGTGTTGGCGCCGGCATCCGCGGCTGACCGCTGGGTTGGTGTTGTGCGCAACCGCCCGGAGCATCGCTGGTTTGCAGTGGGCACGGTGGGTGACGCTGATGATGCCGTCGCTGATGGTGCCGGCGGTGGTGGCCGAGGCGGGATCGCTGCCCTGGATGGCTGGGCTACGGGCCGATCTCATCGGTACGCACTTGCTCGACCAGGATCTCGATCGGGCTGCCCGGGACTGGGCGTTGGGCCAGATGCGCCGCACCCCGCTGCTCACTGCGGTGTCCGCGGTGTCCGCGGTGTATGCGTTCAGCTCTCATGATTGGATCGGCGGGGTTGACGTGCCCACCGCTGCGATCATCACCCGGCACGATCGGGTGGTGTCGGCGGCCCGGCAACGGAGACTAGCCGCCGCGGTGCCCGGGGCGCTGGTCTACGAAATCGACGGCGAGCACGACGTGTTTCTCACCGCGCCGGGCCGCTTCGCTGCCGCGCTTCGCTCCGCGTGCCAAGCGATCTGTTTCGACGGCATCACCACCGGCCTACGTTGCTGAACACGCTCACCGAGGGTTTGAGTGTCATCGATCACAGGATGGCCGCAGCGTCCACCGGTATGGCACTGTGGTCGGTGGTGTTGCCCCAGACCCCGGTGACGCAGTCGGTTGTCATCTGCCGAGCGCTTTAGGGGACTGTATGTCGGTCATCTTGAGGTCTGTTCCGTTCGAGCTACCACGTCGAGATCAGCGCGAGTTTGCCGTTCGAGATCGTCGGGTCACCGTGGATGGGATGAGTACCCAGTACCTGGAGGCCGGGGCTGGGTCGCCGTTGTTGCTGCTGCATGGTTACGAGCAGAGCGCGACCAGTTGGCGTTGGGTCATCCCGGCGCTGGCCCGGACGCATCGGGTGGTGGCCTTAAGCCTGCCCGGTCACGGAGACAGCGCCCCGGCGGTTGGTGGCTACGCCCCGGGTCGCGACCTGGCCCCGTTCGTGGCCGACTTCCTGGACACCCTCGGGGTGGGGCCGCTCGACGTGGTCGGAAACTCCGTGGGTGGTGCGGTAGCGCTGCGTTTGGCTCTGGCCGACCCGGCCCGGGTGCGAACGCTGACCCTGGTCGCCAGCTCAGGGCTGGGCCGCGACGTCAACCCCCTGCTTGCCCTGGCCGCCCAGCCGGTCGTGGGCGAGCTGGCGATCCTGCTCAGCCGGGTGCCGGGCGGTGACCTGCTGCGCACGACCATGTCCGCCGCGATGCTGTTCGCCCAGCCTTGGCGGGTGCCCGCGGAGTTCGTCACCGAACAGCACGAGCTGGGGCGCCGGGCGGGCCAACTCGAGGCCGCCACCGCGATGGCGCGCGCCCTGTTCGATGTCAACGGGCAGCGTGAGGTCCTGCTCGACCAACTCCACACCTTGACGATGCCGACCCTGGTCGTCTGGGGCGCGTGTGACTACGTGCTCCCCGTCTACCAGGCTCAGGCCGCAGTGGACCGCTTGCCCGCAGGTCGGCTGTCGTTGTTTCCTGATTGCGGACACCTGCCCCACGTGGAGTGCCCCGACCAGTTCGCCGCCGTGCTGGGCCAGTTCCTCACCGAGCACCAACACCCCAGCCTCGTAGCGCCTTGCGCACCCTCACTCGCCTACGTCGATCTCTGAGAAGGCCCGCCATGGCGACACCCGCGCCGCGTCTTGCATCAACAGCGCCGAATCTCGGCGGTGCTGAGCCGGCTTCCGAGGCTTACGGCAGCCAGGCCGGCCGCTACGAACAGCGAACGGGCGCCTTCCGCTACTGGCGTGAACTGCTGGTCGACCAGCTTCCTGCCCGGCGCGGTAACACGGTCCTGGACGTGGGCTGCGGTACTGGGTTGTGCCTGCCGCTGCTGCAACGCAAGGTGGGCGCCTCAGGGACGATCGTGGGGATCGACGAATCCGAGCAGATGCTCCAGGTGGCCGCCGAGCGGGTGGCCGAGCACGGCTGGGACAACGTGCTCCTGCTCGCCGCCCCGGTGGCGCGCGCACCGATCGAGGCCACCGCGGACGCCGCCCTGTTCTGCGCAGTGCACGACGTGTTGCAGTCCCCAGCGGCGCTGGAACACATTTTTGATCATCTGCGTCCCGGCGCCCCGGTGGCCGCGGCCGGCGGAAAGTGGCCAGCCCCATGGTTGTGGCCGCTGCAGACATGGGTGACCGCCCTGCACGCGCCGTTCGTCAACGATTTCACCGGCTTCGACCGGCCCTGGCGACTGTTGGC
>JAICSB010000558.1 GCA_025937115.1 Pseudonocardiaceae bacterium
ACCACCAGCCTGCTGCTGGAGGCGGCGATCTGGGACCCGGCTTCGGTCGCCCGCGCGGCCCGCCGGCACAAGTTGCCCAGCGAGGCGGCCCGGCGTTTCGAGCGCGGGGTGGATCCTGCTCTGCCGCCAGTCGCCGCCGAGCTCGCCGCGACGTTGCTGACCTGCTACGGCGGTGGGGAGATCCTGCCGGGGCGCACCGACGTGGGTGCCCGTTCGGGGCAGCTGTCGGTGGTGATGCCGATCGACCTGCCAGATCGGGTCGCCGGACGAACCTACGAGCGCGGCGCGACGGTCCAGCGGCTATCTCAGATCGGCTGCGCCGTGCAGGTGGGCGGTGCTGACGCCACCACCACAGTGACCGTGGCCCCGCCGTCCTGGCGCCCAGATCTGACCCAGCCCGCCGACCTCGTCGAGGAGGTACTGAGGCTGGAGGGTTATGACACCATCCCGTCTGAACTCCCCCCGGCGCCGCCCGGACGCGGGCTCACCGCCGCCCAGCGCCGCCGGCGGACGATCTCCCGGGCACTGGCCGGGGCAGGGTACGTGGAGGTGCTGCCCAGCCCGTTCGTTTCGGCCAGCACGTGGGACGCGTTCGGTCTTCCCGAGGATGATCCACGGCGCCGCACCGTCGCGCTGCTCAATCCGTTGGAATCCGATCGCGACCAGCTGGCCACCACGCTGCTGCCCGGTCTGCTCGAGGCCCTGATCCGCAACGTTGCCCGGGGGCAGCGCGACGTGGCGCTCTACGGAATGGCCCAAGTCGTGCATCCGCACGCCAACGCCGCTGCGATGCCGGAGCCAGGGGTGCTCGGCAGGCCCAGCGACGCTGACGTCGCCGCGCTGATCGGTGCGCTACCCGGGCAACCGCTGCACGTCGGTACCGTGCTCGCCGGGCCGTGGGAGCGCCCCGGCTGGTGGGGGCCTGGCCGCTCGGTGACCTGGGCCGATGCGGTGCAGGCCGCGCGCCTTGTCGGGCACGCTGCCGGTGTCGAGCTTGCCGTGCGCGCCGTCGCGAAGCCGCCGTGGCATCCCGGCCGATGCGCGCAACTGCAGGTCGACGGTCAGCCGGTGGGTTTCGCCGGCGAGTTGCACCCCGCCGTAGTGGACGCGCTGGGCTTGCCGCCGAGGACCTGTGCGATGGAGCTGGATCTCGACGCGTTACCGCTGACCGACTGGCACCCCGCGCCGGTGGTGTCGCCCTACCCGCCAGTGCTGCAAGACGTCGCGCTGGTGGTGGACGCGGCGGTGCCGGCCGCCGAGCTGACCGCCACGCTGCGCCGTGGTGCCGGCGAGCTGCTGGAAGACGTGCGCCTGTTCGACGTCTACACCGGCGACCAGATCGGTGCGGGCAAGCGGTCGCTGGCCTTCGCCCTGCGGTTCCGTGCCCCTGACCGCACCCTCACCGCCGCCGAAGCCACCGCCGCCCGCGACGCAGCCGTCACCGCCGCCGTCGAGACACACGGTGCGACGCTTCGCTCGTAATCGCGTTCTGGATGCAGAACGCGATTATCTATGCCCGAATAACCGCGTTCTGCATCCAGACTGCGCGTGACGCCTGCACGGGGTTGAATGAAGTTGCATGAATGTGCATAATCATGCGGGTGGCATTCAGGGTCGCAGTGGCGGGGGCGAGCGGGTACGCGGGCGGTGAGCTGCTTCGGCTGCTGCTGGGCCACCCGCAGATCGAGATCGGCGAGCTGACCGCGGGCGGCAACGCCGGAAGCAGTCTCGGGGAGCACCACCCGAACCTCGTCCCGCTCGCCGAGCGCGTCCTGGCCGACACCACTGTGCAGCGGTTGGCAGGGCACGACGCGGTGTTGCTCGCCCTGCCGCACGGCCACTCCGCCGCGTTGGCAGCCGAGCTACCCGAGGACACCGTGGTGGTCGACTGCGGTGCTGACCACCGGCTCGCGGATCCGGTGGCCTGGCAGCGCTGGTACGGCGGCGACCACGCCGGCAGCTGGCCCTACGGTCTGCCGGAGCTGCCGGGCGCGCGGGAGAAGCTGCGCGGATCCCGTCGTATCGCGGTGCCCGGCTGTTACCCGACGGTGATCAGTCTCGCGCTTGCTCCGGCGCTCGCGGCCGGGCTGGTGGTGCCCGACGTCGTAGTGACCGCGGTATCCGGCACGTCGGGGGCCGGGCGTGCCCTCAAGCCGCACCTGCTGGCCTCGGAAGTGATGGGCTCGGCCAGTGTCTACGGGATGGCCGGCGCGCACCGGCACACCCCGGAAATCATCCAGAACCTCGCTGGTGCCGCCGGCCAGCCGGTCACGGTGTCGTTCACCCCGGTGCTGGCGCCGATGCCGCGCGGGATCCTGGCCAGCTGCACCGCAGCCCTCAGACCGGGCATCGACGACGAGATGGCCCGAAGCACCTACCACGCTGCATACGATGCGGAGCCGTTCGTGCATCTGCTGCCAGCAGGTCGCTGGCCGGCCACCGCAGCGGTGTACGGATCCAACTCCGTACAGCTGCAGGTCGCGGTGGACGTCGACGCCGGGCGGCTGGGCGCTGTGGGCGCGATCGACAACCTCACCAAGGGCACTGCGGGAGCCGCCGTGCAGTGCCTCAACCTGGCGCTGGGCCTTCCCGAAACCACTGGTCTGCCAGCCTGGGGAATCGCCCCCTAACGCGAGGACACCGACAGGGAGGGCACCGCGATGAGCGTCACTGCAGCGGGCGGGTTCCGGGCAGCCGGGGTCGCCGCCGGTATCAAGGCCAGTGGTGGGCTGGATCTGGCACTGGTGGTCAATGAC
>JAICSB010000441.1 GCA_025937115.1 Pseudonocardiaceae bacterium
CTGGCCTACGTGTCGATGACCCCTACCCATGAAGCGATCCTGACCGAGATCAGGACCCTGATCCGGGACGCCCGCCGGGTGGCCACCTGCGTGGGGTTCGGGCCCCGCTTCCAACACTCCACCGGCCAGGCCTACAAAGGCGGCCCCAACACCGGGGTGTTCCTCCAGATCACCTGCCAGGACACCGTCGAGCTGCCCGTGCCCGGACACCACTACACCTTCGGGGTGGTCAAGGCGGCCCAGGCCCAAAGCGACCTGCACGTCCTGGCCCACCGGGGACGCCGGGTGCTGCGGGTCCACCTCGGCACCGACGTGACCGCCGGGTTGGAACAACTCCGCGCCGCGGTGACCCAGGCCCTGCAACCAGCCACCGCACGCAGATGAGCACTCGCCGGGTTGTGGTGGTGATCGCCACACCGCTGGAAGCGGAACTGGTGGCGCAGATCAGGGCGGTCGACGATCGACTTGAGGTCGTCTTCGAACCGGACCTGCTACCCCCGCCCCGGTTTCCCTGCGACCACCGCGGGATCGACCCCTTCGGGCGCACCCCCGACCAGCAGCGCCGCTGGCAGGCGATGCTGGACAGCGCCGAGGTGCTCTTCGGCCTGCCCGGCGACTCCGCGCAGGGGCTGGCTGAGGTCGTGCGGACCAACGCCGGGTTGCGCTGGGTCCAAGCCACCGCCGGTGGAGCCGGACAGCAAATGCAGGCGGCCGGGCTGACCGACGCCGAACTCACCCGGGTGCTGATCACCAGCGCCAGTGGTGTGCACGTCGGCCCGCTGGCCGAGTTCGCCATGTTCGGCCTACTCGCACTCACCAAGGGCCTGCCCCGGTTACTCGCCGACACCCAGGCACGGCGCTGGGAGCACTACCCGATGACCGAGCTGGCCGATCGCACCCTGCTCGTCGTCGGTCTCGGGGCGATCGGCACCGAGGTGGCCCGGCTGGCCAAGGCCTTCGGCATGCACATCATCGCCATCAACCGAACCGGCCGCACCGATAACAGTGACATCGAAGTGATCCGCACGTCGCGTTTCCTCGGCGACCTGCTCCCGGTCGCCCACGCCGTCGTCGTGACCCTTCCACTCACCGAGTCGACCCGGGGCATGATCAACGCCCAGGCAATCAGCCGGATGCGGACCGACGCCATTCTGATCAACGTCGGGCGTGGCGGTGTCGTCGACGAAGATGCACTGGTCAAGGCGCTCGAAGGCGGCCAGCTGGCCGGCGCTGTCCTGGATGTCTTCGCCACCGAGCCGCTACCGGCGGACAGCCCGCTGTGGCGCCTGCCCAACGTGCTGATCAGCCCGCACACCGCAGCCTTGTCGGTCCGCGAGAACGAGCGGATCGTCGCCCTGTTCACCGAAAACCTGCGACGCTACCTACGCGGCGACGATCTCATCAACCGTGTTGCACCCGCGCTGCTGTACTGATGAAGAAAACCCATGCGCATAACGACGCACTAGAGGTGACGCACCACGCCCAGGAGGCGCACGATGACGAACAAGGCGAAAGTACAGGTCCGTCGGGTCTACGACCCGCCCGCACCAGACGATGGCACCCGGGTGCTGGTCGACCCGATCTGGCCGCGGGGACTGACCAAGATAAAGGCCCACCTCGATGTGTGGGGCAAGCAGGTCGCACCGTCGACGGAGCTGCGGAAATGGTACAGGCACGACCCGGCACGATTCGACGAGTTCACCGACCGCTACCACATGGAACTGACCCAACCGGAACGCTCGGACGCCCTGACCCACCTGCGGGAACTGGCGAAGGACCGCACGTTGACCTTGCTCACCGCGACCAAACAGCCCGAAATCAGCGAGGCCGAGGTGCTCGCCGAAATGCGCACCCCCGGCGTCACCCACACCGACCCAACCACCCGGACGCAAACCGGTCCGAACACGCCCAACGGAACGCAACGACGCCCAACGCAACCAATGACATCAAGCTAGACATCGTGCGAACTCTGCCGGTGCCGGTCCCTGTGATCGCACCCGGCACCCGCCGATCGGCTCAAGTCTCCCGGCACATGCCGAGGCCAGCTCTACGACAACCACCTGTCGGCGTTCGAGGGCCTCCTACCACGATTCCTGGCGCCGGACCGGACACAAACCTCCAAATCCCAGCGACGGATCAAGCCAATAGCCCTGCTCAGCGACGGTACTCTGAGTGACCGGCCAGTGAGCTGTCCCGCGAACCTGGTTCTGGAAGGTGCATCCATGGCGAGGTCGTCGCTGACCGCCCTCGCCTGTCAACAGCTGAAGATCGCGAACCAGGCCTCCAGCGGGCGCAGCGCGCACACCGTGTACGGCGGCCATGAACACATGCTGCGCCAAACCCTGATCGCGCTGGCCACCGGCCACAAACTCGATGAGCACGACAACCCCGGTTAGGCCACCGTGCACGTGCTACACGGGCGGGTGTGCCTGGGCGCAGGCGAATGGGAAGACTCCGCGGTACTGCTCACCGTGGCCAAACATCGCCGACAGCGCGGTGACTGGCCGCCGCAGCGACCAGACCCCCGACCCCGGCTTTCGCTTCCCCGCGTGGTGCTACTCACGGGAAAATGGATCGACCTCGATCGTGTTGTCTCGGGCCAGCGTCGCCTGATGTAGGCACCCGCCGGTGGCGCGACAGTGCGGATCCACACCAACTGCAGCCAGAGCTCCCAATCGCGGCGTCGACGCTGCGGCGTCCGTCCCGGGCCCAATAGACGTCCTGTAGATCGATGAGCAGGGCCAACTCGTCGACGACGAGCGCGGCGCCGCTGCCATAAGCGGTCGCGGTCAGCGGATGGCGCCGATGGGTTTCCTGGCCGCGCCGCGCGACCGCGCCGCGCTAACCTTGTCCATCGACCACAGAGCCCTCGACGGCGCTACGGCGCCGCCTTCCTCGCCGACCTCAAAGCACTGCTCGAATAACTCCTGCGCATCATCGTGTAGGGAGGATGCGACGCCCGACGACGTGAGCCCGCCCGACACCGCGCCCAGCGGGACACCGTAGAGAGCCGAATCCCCGCACTGGGCCTCTCACCAGGAGAACAGGAGATAAGCGATGAGTGACATCGTCTACCATCCCGTCACACCGGAGATCGCCGCTCGCCGTGAACAACTCGCCCCCGTCATCCATCAGGCCTTCGACAACTTCAGCCACGCCGTGTTCGCCGAAGGGGCGCTGCCGGAGAAGACCAAGCAGCTGATCGCCGTGGCAGCCGCCCACGTCACGCAGTGCCCGTACTGCATTCAAGGCCACACCCGCCTCGCGCAGCGCAAAGGAGCCAGCCCGCAGGAGATCATGGAAGCGATCTGGGTCGCCGCCGAGATGCGCGCCGGGGGCGCCTACGCGCACTCCACCCTCGCGCTGCACGCGATGAAGGACGCCTCACCTGAGACTCACGCGTAAGACTGCGGACGGGCCCCGGGCCCAGCCGTTGTTTCGCCCGGAGCCTGTGGTCATGGCTGCGGCGGTCAGCAGCGTGAGCTTGTCATGGTCGACCCGGTCACGCAGATGCTCTGCGGCTTGCCGGTGTCGGGAGTCGCGCAGTTCGGCGAGGTAGCGGCGGCAGAACTCCGCGAAGC
>JAICSB010000768.1 GCA_025937115.1 Pseudonocardiaceae bacterium
AGCGCAACGCCGAGACCGTCACTGAGCTGACCGGGGGGTCCCGGTTCGAGGCGCTGCGCACCGAGATCCGGGAGGTGCTCGACTCGACGGACCGCATCCCCTACATCACCCGGCGCGGCGAGTACCGGTACAACTTCTGGCAGGACCGCGACCACCCGCGCGGCCAGTGGCGGCGCACCACGCTGGCTGAGTACTGCAAGGAGCAGCCGGATTGGGAGATCCTGCTCGACGTCGACGCGCTGGCCCGCGACGAGGAAGAGAACTGGGTCTTCCACGGCGCGCAGTGCCTGCGACCGGACTACCGATGGGCGCTGGTCTCGCTGTCGCGGGGCGGCGCGGATGCGGCGGTGCTGCGGGAGCTCGACATCGAGCGCCGGGAGTTCGTCGCCGACGGCTTCGCGCTGCCCGAAGCGAAGTCCGAGGTGGGCTGGATCGACGTCGATCACCTCTATGTCGCCACCGACTTCGGCCCGGAAACGCTCACCACCAGCGGGTACCCGCGCACCGTCCGGCAATGGCGGCGCGGCACACCGCTGGCCGACGCCGAGCTGGTGTACGAAGGCAGACCCGACGATGTCCGGGTGTCCGCCTACCATCACCACACCGTCGGTTTCGAGCGCGACTTCGTCCATCGCGTCGTGGACTTCTACCGCACCGAGCTTTACCTGCGATGTGATGACCGGCTGCGCCGCGTAGAGGTGCCTGAGGATGCGATCGTCGGCGTCCACCGGGAGTGGTTGCTGATCGAGCTGCGCAGCGACTGGACGGTCGACCGGACGTACCCGGCGGGCTGCCTGTTGGTGACCGACTTCGACGAGTTCATCGCTCGGGGCCCTGGTGAGCTGCGGGTGTTGTTCACTCCTGATGAGCGCACGTCGCTGGCTGGTTACAGCTGGACCCGCCACCACCTGATCCTCGACGTGATGCACGATGTGGTCAGCCACCTCTCGGTGCTGACACCGGCCGATGACTGGCGGTCCAGGCCGCTGACCGGCACGCCGCCGCTGTGCAGCGTGAGCGCGCAGGGCACCGACTCACACACCGACGACGAGTACCTGCTCGACGTCGACGGCTTCCTTACTCCGCCCACGCTGGCCATCGGCACCATCGGCAGCGGCCCGGCTGAGGTGCTCAAGCGGGAACCGTCCTTCTTCGACGGTGCCGGCCTCGCCGTGCACCAGCACTTCGCGGTCTCCGACGACGGCACCGAGATCCCGTACTTCGTGGTGGCGCCCGACTCGGCCGTGCCGCCCGGCGGCTGGCCCACCCTGTTGTACGGCTACGGCGGCTTTGAGATATCCCTGCAACCCGGCTACCGCGGTGGTCTGGGCCGCGCCTGGCTGGACCGCGGCGGCTGCTACGTCGTCGCCAACATCCGGGGCGGCGGCGAGTACGGCCCGCGCTGGCATTCCGCCGCGCTCAAGGGCGACCGCCACCTGGTGTATGAGGATTTCGCCGCGGTGGCCCAGGATCTGGTCACCCGTGGGCTCACCACACCGGAGCGCCTCGGCGCCCAGGGCGGCAGCAACGGCGGGCTGCTCATGGGCGTGATGCTCACCCGTTACCCGGAGCTGTTCGGCGCCATCGTCGCCGCGGTCCCGCTGCTCGACATGTTGCGCTACCAC
>JAICSB010000220.1 GCA_025937115.1 Pseudonocardiaceae bacterium
CCTCTGGTGGCGGCGTCCAAAGCCGCACCGGACCCGACCACTCCGCCACCGATGACCGCGATGTCGAACTGCTCGCCGGCCAGCCGCTGCCAATCCGCAGCTCGCTGCGCCGGACCGAGCTGCCCCGGCACTGAATTCCCAACGGACCGCTGGTGCCCGCCCTCGGCCTGCTGCACTCTGTGCCTCCCACGCCGCGTTGTGCTGCTCGCCGATGCACGCTACCGCCGTCAGGCCCTGCCTAGTTCGCGCCTGATCACTGTTTGTGTGTCCAGGACGACATAAGATGTCGCCCCAGCCACATCAACGGCGATCACGTGGTTACGGCGTCCGGTTGCGCGCCAGGAGCAGGAGCGCGACGGCGGCGAGGATCGCGACGAGCGCCGCGAACACCATGCCGGCGGTGATGAGGCCGAAGGCCGTCGCGGCGGCGCCCTCCCCGATCACCGGGATGGAGATGCCGATATAGAGCATCACGAAGTAGCTTGACGTGATCTCGCCGCGCTTGTCCGGCGGCGCGGCGCCGGTCACCGCTCCGAGCCCAGCCCGGAAGCTCAAACCTTGACCGAGCCCGGCGATAATCGCTCCCACGACGAGCACCGCAAGCGAATGGAGCGGAAGACTCGCCCCCACCACAACCATCCCCGCGATGAGACCGACGCATCCCACTATGAGGGCACGCTGCTCGCCGATGAGCGACGACAGCGACTGGCCGATCGTCGAGGCGATGAACACGGAGACCACTACCGCACCGGTGAGTGCATGACTGGTGTCGTGCAGCACCGTGGCGAGAAACGCCGGGGATACCGCGGTGAACAGCCCGAGCACCGCGAATCCGGCGAAGCCGGCGATCGCCGCCCGAGTGAACACGCCGCGAATCTCACTCGGCACATCGATCTTCTGTGGCCGCAGCCGCAGTGTGCCAGCACGCCGCGCCGGCTCGGAGACGATCTGAACGCCGACGACGGCGACCACGACGAGCACCAGATCCACGATGAAACACAGGGTCAACGGCAGCGGCGCGTACTGGGCAAGGATCCCGGCCAGCAGCGGACCCGCGCCCAGGCCACCCATGTTCACCGCGGCCGAGATCAGACTCGCCCGCTTCTTACCGGATTCAGGAGCGAGGTCCACGATCGTCGCGGTCGCCGTCCCGGTAAAAATGCCGGCCGACAGGCCAGACAGCACCCGGCCGACGAACAGCCAACCCAGCGTCCCCGCCAACAGGAACACGAGGGCGGAAAGACCGGACAGGGCCAGCCCCGCCTGCAGCATCGGCCGCCTGCCCAGCTGATCCGACCAATGCCCGAACACCAGCAGGGCGGCCGTGACGCCGACCGCGTAGGCGGCGAACACCACCGTGGTGACCAGCTCGCCGAAGCCGAAAGCCTTCTCGTACAGCGGATACAGCGGCGTAGGCAGCGTCGTACCCAGCATGGTGATCGCGAAAGCGGCCCCGCTGAGGGTGACGCCGGGCCAGCCGGTAGCGCCACGTCCGGATCGCTGCCGGAGCAACTGGTTCCCCATGAGGTAGGGAGTTCCCGAATCGCAGCGGTCGGCAACCTGCTCATCCCGCAGAGACGATGATCAGTCTGCGCCGAGGATTCTGAGAGCCAGACAGACACCTCAGCAGGCACGCTCGTACACCACTTGGCCCTCACGCGCAGGCCAGTAGAGCATCGACCCGATGACATCCTTACGCCGTTCGTACTCTGCGAGGTCGGTGACGAAGATGTCGATTGGTGCTCGTGCGCTGATGGCACGCCGGACAGAACTGATCAGATGGGCTCGTTCAGCCGGTTCGATACGATCGAGCACTACGAGCAAGTCGAGGTCGCTGTCCGGACCTTCGTCGCCACGCGCTACCGACCCGAAGAGCACGATCCGTTGTGGCGCCACCTCCCTGACTACGTCATCGACGGCGACAGGCAGCCATTGCCGCAGGGTCTTCCCCCCCAGAGCGTCGATTCGACCATGAGCTGATCATAGGGTGCCTGACCGCAGGTGTACGCGCTAGCGTTCAAGGTCGATGAGTCAGTACGTCGCGGCGATCGACCAGGGAACCACGTCCACCCGCTGCATGGTCTTCGACCACGACGGCCGGGTGGTCAGCGCCGACCAGCGGGAGCACCGGCAGCACTACCCACAAGCCGGCTGGGTCGAACACGATCCGCTGGAGATATGGGCGAATACTCGCGAGGTCGTCGCCGGGGCACTGGCCGAAGCCGAGCTGACCGCTGCGGACATCGCCGCGGTGGGCATCGCCAACCAGCGGGAGACCGCGGTGGTGTGGGACCGGCTCAGCGGCGAACCGGTGTACAACGCGATCGTCTGGCAGGACACCCGCACCGCCCGGTTGTGCGCCGACCTCGGCGGGTCCACCGGCGCCAGCCGGTACCAGCACCGCACCGGGTTGCCGTTGTCCACCTACTTCTCCGGCCCGAAGATCCGCTGGATCCTGGACGAGGTCGAGGGCGCCCGGCAGCGCGCCCGCAACGGTGAACTGTGCTTCGGCACCATCGACACCTGGCTGCTGTGGAACCTCAGTGGCGGCCCGACTGGTGGGCTGCACATCACCGATGCCACCAACGCCTCGCGGACCCTGCTGATGGATCTGGAGACGCTGTGCTGGGACGAGGGCATCGCCGGGGAGATGGCCGTCCCGACGTCGATGCTGCCGCAGATCCGCTCGTCGTCGGAGATTTACCGGACGGTGCGCGAGCCCGCGGTGCTGGCCGGGGTTCCCATCGCCGGCATCCTCGGTGACCAGCAGGCGGCCACCTTCGGCCAAGCCTGCCTGTCCGTCGGGGACGCCAAGAACACCTACGGCACCGGTAACTTCATGCTGCTCAACACCGGTATCGAGCAGGTGCACAGCCGCAACGGGCTGCTCACCACAGTGTGCTACAAGATCGGATCGCAGGATCCGGTGTATGCGTTAGAGGGTTCCATCGCGGTCACCGGGTCGCTGGTGCAGTGGCTGCGGGACAACCTCGGCATGATCTCCTCGGCGGCGGAGATCGAACAGCTGGCAGCTACCGTCGCCGACAACGGTGGGGCCTACTTCGTGCCGGCGTTTTCCGGGCTGTTCGCCCCGCACTGGCGCGCCGACGCGCGTGGCGCCATCGTCGGGCTGACCCGCTATGTCAACCGGGGCCACCTGGCCAGGGCGGTGCTGGAAGCCACCGCGTTCCAATCCCGGGAGATCCTCGACGCGATGAACGCCGACTGCGGCTGGATTGCTGGCTCAGCCGGCGGTGGGGCCACGTTGACCTCGCTGAAAGTGGATGGCGGGATGGTGGGCAACGAGCTGCTCATGCAGTTCCAAGCAGACATTCTGGGCGTCCCGGTGATCCGACCCGTGATCCGCGAGACCACCGCCTTGGGCGCCGCCTACGCCGCTGGCCTCGCCGTCGGGTTCTGGTCGGAAACCAGCGAGATCCGGGCCAACTGGGCGGCGGACCGGCGGTGGGATCCGGCAATGGACCGGCAACGACGCGAGGAGCTCTACCGCCAGTGGCGCAAGGCGGTCAACCGGACACTTGACTGGGTGGACGACTGACCGTGCGACGCCGGGTCAGCACCAGCGCCACGCCGGACCCTGCCATCGCCACCGCACCGCCCACGGTCAGTGACACCGCCAGCATGCTCACCTCGGCCTGCGGTGCGGCTTGACTGTCCGCACTGGTTCTGCCGCCCGCCACATCGGCCATGGCCATCGGGGCACCACCCAACAGGGCCGCGCCAGCGATCAGCCCGCAAGCAACGATCCGCATCCGCAACCTCCTCCTGCCGGCCTGATACCTAGTAAGACGCGTGGGCGCGCCAGCGGTTGCCTCATGCTAAGCACGCTCAGTAGACACTGCGGTGAACACGCCGTAACCATTTGGCGGTAACGGGATCGCTGCGACACATCGCGCGGCGGCTACGCTATCGCGCGTGCCGCTCTACGCCGCCTATGGGTCCAACATGGATCCCGCCCAGATGATGCAGCGCGCGCCGCATTCGCCGACGGCGATGACCGGGTGGCTGATCGGCTGGCGGCTGACTTTCGGCGGCGAGGACCTCAGCTGGGAAGGTGCCCTGGCCACCGTCGTCGAAGACCCCGGGTCCCAGGTGTTCGTCGTCATCTACGACGTCACTCCGGAGGACGAGAAGCTGCTCGACCGCTGGGAAGGCGAGGACTTCGGGCTGCACAAGAAGTTGAAACTGCGGGTGCACACGCTCGACGGCTCGGTGCTCGCCTGGCTCTACGTCTTAGACGCCTACGAAGGTGGCCTGCCATCGGCGCGCTACCTCGGCGTCGTCGCCGACGCCGCTGAGGCGGCCGGCGCCCCGGAGGACTACGTCACCGAACTACGCAGCCGGCCCTGCGCGGGCATAGGTCCCTGATCCTCGCCGAGTATCCGGGTGCTACCCGGGTAAAAATATCCGGGTAAGAAGCTGAAGGGACGGCCGCATTGCGGCCGTCCCTTCAGTGCCGACGGCATTACACGCGATCGGGTCATCGCGCGGAGGTACTGCACGACTGGAGGGTAGTCGGCTGCCCCAGTACCACCTTCAGCATTACCGCCGGCTATTGACGGTGCCCGTTCCCTAGCAAACGCACACCGCAAGTGATCCGGCTTAATTCAGCTGCCGTTGACTCAGTGAACGCTGCCGCCGTCGGCGGAGCCACCGTTGCCGCCGGTCGCGTCACCCGCGCTGGCGGTGCCAGTGCCCAGGACGCCGAGGCCACTCAGGATGTTGATGCCGAGGCCACCCTGCGCGGAGCCACCGTTGCCGCCGACACCGCCGTCGCCGGCCTCTTCGCCGCCGCCACCCTCGCAGCCACAGCCGGCGTGGAACATCGACATGACGGTACGAGCCGGGAGCAGCTCCACGTGCTGGCCATCGACGTCGGCGTAGCTCAATACGTCAGACATGAATATCCTCCTTGAAATTGCCCACAATGGGCCGGGACAGAAGTGCCTCTTCGACTTCCTCTTGCCGATTTGGCTAATACATACTCTGGCGAGCAGGAGGTCTCCTGGCAACATCTATTCGCCACCTAATTTCGAATGTCGTCACCTATGCCGTAAAACCGTTTTTTTCGATTACCTACTCATTGGCGCGGACTTACCGACGGCACCGCGACTGGTACCCACGCGGGCGACGCCGTTCGCCGTTGCTCAGCTGCCAACCGACCCCACCGCCGCTGGTGAGACGCCATGCCGGGGCGGTGTGCACAGGAGTAGGTACGCCGCTGCGGTGCGGCCCGTTACCCGTTGGGCGGCGAGCCCGTTGCCTCTGGTGTGTGGCAGGACCTGCGACGTTTGCGAAGGAGCTGGCAGCGCACTACCCGGGAACACCGGCGATGACCACCTAGCGTGCACGGAATCCGACTACACAGAATGATATTCCGATGACGCAGCGTCGACCTCGCGCCTAGCACCCTGCGCACCGCGCGACCACCTAGTCGTTCCAGCGCTTGTTTTCACTCAGTAGGTGCCGTCAGCCGAGCGCGGCCAGTGCGGTGTGCACCATGACCCGCACGCCGAGCGGCAGCGCGCGTTCATCGAGGTCGAAGGTCGACTGGTGCAGATCGCCCTGCGCGCCTTCGCCGGCCCAGACGCCAAGGCGGCCCATCGACCCGGGCACGCGTTCGAGGTACCAAGCGAAGTCCTCGCCACCGGAGGACTGTTCGGTAGCCGCCACCGCATCACCACCGAGCGCCGCGGAGACACCGTCACGCAACAGTTCGGTGCTGACCGCCTCGTTGACCACCGGCGGAACGCCGCGGAGATGACGCAGGTCGAATCCCACCCCGATAGGCGCCAACAGCGCGGTGACCAGCTCGCGGATCAGTGGCTCCAGATCGGCCCAGATCCTGCGGTCGGCGGTGCGCAGGATGCCACGAAGCAGGCCGTCCTGCGGAATGATGTTCGCGGCGTCGCCCGCTTGCACCGCCCCCCAGACGAGCAG
>JAICSB010000133.1 GCA_025937115.1 Pseudonocardiaceae bacterium
AAGCAGCCGAGCAACGAGCCGGAGGTAGCCGGTTCCGGAGCGCAGACCCACAGCCCGAGCCGCACCGCGCCGGTCCATGTTTTCCCTGACCTCGACGACAGCACTGGCCACGACAGTCTCACACCGCGCCAGCGCCGGGTCCTCGAGGTGATCCGGGAGTGGGTGCAGCGGTTCGGCTACCCGCCGAGTGTGCGCGAGATCGGCGAGGCGGTCGGGCTCACGTCGACATCGTCGGTCGCACATCAGCTGCGCGCCCTGGAGACCAAAGGCTACTTGCGCCGGGACCCCAACCGGCCTCGTGCGGTCGGTGTCCGACCCGCCGACAGTCCACCTCAGGCATCGGAAACCCCCAGCGAGGAGCCCGATCGCCCCAAGCCTGTTTTCGTCCCCGTGGTCGGCCGGATCGCCGCAGGTGGTCCGGTGCTCGCCGAGCAGGCCGTCGAAGACGTCTTCCCGCTGCCGAAAGAACTCGTCGGTGAGGGATCGCTGTTTCTGTTACGGGTGGTGGGTGACTCGATGGTGGAAGCGGCGATCACCGACGGAGACTGGGTGGTCGTCCGCCAACAGCCCAGCGCCGAGAACGGAGACATCGTCGCCGCCATGATCGATGGTGAGGCGACCGTGAAAACATTCAAGCGCCGTGACGGGCACGTCTGGCTGCTCCCCCACAACCCCGCCTATCAGCCGATTCCGGGCGACGACGCGACCGTGCTCGGCCGGGTGGTGACGGTGCTGCGACGGTTGTGAGCCTGGACGGTGGCTGGACTAGACCAGATACGCGGCAAGTGCGCAGGCGAGGTCCGGCCGCACCCGTGCGCGCAGCCGGGTACCACTTTCAGTGTGGTCGGTATCCAGCATTTCGCCTTCGGCATGCACCCGGGCGACCAACGCACCTTCGGTCCACGGCAACAACGCGTCGACTTCAACGTGCGGTTGCGGCAACCCGTCGGCGATGCGCTGGACCAACCCGGCGATGCCGGCCCCGGTGTGCGCGGAGACGAAGGACGCGTTGGGCAGCAGATGGCGCAGGCGAGACAGCACGAGCTGATCTGCGCTGTCGATCTTGTTCACCACCAGTAACTCAGGCGGCATCGGCACCTCGCGACCCTGGGTGATCTCAGCGAGGACCTCGCGCACCGCCTCTACCTGGAGTTCAGGCATCGGATCGGCGCCGTCGACCACATGCAGCAGCAGATCCGCGTCGGCTGTCTCCTCCAGCGTGGAGCGAAACGCCTCCACCAACTGATGCGGCAGGTGACGGACAAAACCGACGGTGTCGGTCAGGGTGTACTCCTGCCCTTGCGGTGTGCTGGCCCGGCGAGTGGTGGGATCCAGAGTGGCGAACAGAGCGTCCTGCACCAGCACCTCGGCGCCGGTGATCACGTTGAGCAGGCTGGATTTGCCCGCGTTGGTGTAGCCGACGATGGCCACATTGGGCACCTCGTTGGCTCGCCTGCGACCCCGCTTGGTGTCGCGGATCGTCCGCATCGCGGCGATCTCGCGGCGCAGCTTGGCCAGCCTGCGGTGGATGCGCCGCCGGTCGGTCTCCAGCTTCGTCTCCCCTGGGCCGCGAGTACCCACGCCACCGCTGGCCCCGCCACCCGCACCGCCGGCTTGCCGGGACAACGACTCGCCCCAACCACGAAGCCGCGGCAGGAAGTAACTCAACTGGGCCAGCTCGACCTGCGCCTTGCCTTCCCGGGAGCGGGCGTGCTGGGCGAAGATATCCAGGATCAGTGCGGTCCGGTCGACGACCTTGACCTTGAGCTTGGCCTCCAGCTGCCGCAGTTGGCCGGGGCTGAGTTCACCATCGCAGATCACCGTGTCCGCGGCGGTGCGCAGAACGATCTCGCGCAGCTCGAGGACCTTGCCGGAGCCGATGTACGTCGCCGGATCGGGGCGCTCGCGGCGCTGGACCATAGCGTCGAGTACCTGGGACCCGGCAGTCTCGGCAAGCCGTGCCAGTTCGGCCATCGACGCGCTGGCCTGGGCCGCGGAGTCGTCGGTCCATACCCCGACGAGCACCACGCGCTCCAGGCGAAGCTGCCGGTACTCGACTTCGGTGACATCAGCGAGCTCGGTGGACAGCCCGGGCACGCGACGTAGCGCGGAGCGCTCTTCGAGATCCAGTTCTCCTCGCGAGGTAGAGCTCGGACCGCGGGACGGAAAATTCGGTGAGGTTGTCATACGCCTCTCATCGTGACACGTCTGGGCGAATCATGCTCTCGAATTCCGCAGAGCATCCAGCTGATCAGTGCGCCGACCACCAGTCGAGAGCCAGCCGGCCCCGTGCGACGAGAACCGCGGGACCGGTGAGCATGCTGCCGTCCCGAGTGATCTCGACGTGCAGCCGGCCTCCCGACACCTGTACCTCCGCCGCGCCGTTGTCCTGGTCTTGCGCGTCCAGCGCTGCGGCGAGCGCAGCCACCGTTCCGGTGCCACAGGAGCGGGTCTCGCCCACTCCCCGTTCGTGCACCCGCATCCGCAGGTGCCCAGCGGACAGCACGTTGATGAACTCGACGTTGACGCCGTGCGGGAAGGTTGCGGGATCGTGCCCCGGCGGCACGGAAAGGTCCAGCTGCTCCACCGCCACCTCGGTCACGCAGGCAAGATGAGGATTGCCGAGGTCCACGACGAGCCCCGAGAATGCCGCACCCCCGACGGTCACCGTGGACTTGCCGTTGCGCTGCACCTGACCCATCTCGACCGTCACCGAGCCGTCCTCATTGCACCGCACCGTGCGCGGACCGGACCTGCTGCCGATCCGGAACTCACGATCGGACACAAACCCGGCGTCAGTGAGGTAACGGGCGAAGACTCGGGCCCCGTTGCCACACAGCTCAGCGACGGAACCGTCGGCATTGCGGTAATCCATGAACCACTCGTCCGGTGAAGTGCCCGGCGGCGGGTCGCTCACCAGCGCACCCGGCACCACCCGCAGCACCCCGTCGGCCCCCAGCCCGCCGCGCCGGTCACACAGCACGCGCACCCGAGATGGTGTCAGGTCCACCGCGCCGGTGGGGTCGGGTAACAGGACGAAGTCGTTCTCCGTCCCGTGCCCCTTGAGAAACTCGATGCCCTGCTCCATCGGCTCCGAGCCTATCTGTCCGCGGCCACGCGCAGCGCAGCGTCGAGCAAGTCGGGGCGCTGGCAGTCCAACCAGCTGATCCGGCTGTCACGCCGAAACCAGCTGCGCTGCCGGCGGATGAAGCGCCGGGTCGCTTGGGCGGTCGGGCCGGCGGCGCAGGCAGGATCAGCTCCTGCGTCCAGTGCGGCGATGACCTGCTGGTAGCCCAGGGCCCGCGACGCCGTCCGGCCGCCCCGTAAGCCGCAAGACAGCAGTCTGCGGACTTCATCGACCAGCCCGTCGGTGAACATCCGATCCACCCGCGCGTCGACCCGCGCGTCGAGGACCGCGGGATCGGTATCCAGCCCGATGATCGCGGCTCGGTAACGCGCCGGACCGGGCGGTGGCAGCGCCGCGGAGAACGGACGGCCGGTGAGCTGGATGACCTCCAGCGCCCGCACCACCCGGCGGCCGTTGCTCGGCAGGATGCGGCCAGCAGCTACCGGGTCGAGTCGATGCAGCCGGTGATGTAGTGCCGACGCCCCCTGCTGCGCCAGCTCGGCCTCAAGCTCCGCACGCAGTTCGGGGTCGGTGCCCGGGAAATCCAAGTCGTCCAGCACAGCCTGCACGTACAGTCCCGAGCCGCCGGCGAGCACCGGCACCGCACCCGCGGCGAGTAGCTCCTCGACGATGCGGCGGGCTTCGCGTTGGTAGGCCGCCACCGATGCGGTCTCGGTGACGTCGAGGACGTCTAGCAGATGGTGCCGCACCGCAGCGCGCTGCGGTGGTGGCAGCTTCGCGGTACCGATGTCCATGCCACGGTAGAGTTGCATGGCGTCGGCGTTGACCACCTCGCCACCCAGACTGCGGGCCAGCTGCACCGCAAGGTCGGACTTGCCGGTGCCGGTCGGACCGACCACCGCCAGGGCGCGTGGATTCATCCGACCGGCACCGGGATCGGTAGATGTGGTGGCACCTCCACGCGTACGATCACCGCTGCAGGTTAGTGCCACTTCGCACCTGCTTCCCTGTCCGCGCGCCCGAACTGCTTCAATGCGGCCCTGGCCGAGCATTCGGGACAGCCCGTCGAGGTGCACGCACCCTGTGCAGTCGGGCGCCCGCAGGACGCGGCGGCGGGCACGAGGTCGAGGAAGGCCGGCATGACCGAGAACAACCAGACCGAGCAACATCTGGAGACTAGTGCTCAACCCGGTCCCCGTCCCGTCGTATTGCGCGCCTGCCGTGATCCGCAGCGCTGGGGACGAATCGCTGCCGACGGGACGGTGTACACCCACACCGGACAGGGCGAGCGAGCAGTCGGTTCGTGGCAGGCCGGCACGACCGAGGAAGGGCTAGCTCACTTCGCGCGCCGATTCGACGACCTACTCACCGAAGCCGAACTGCTCGAGTCTCGGTTGACGTCGGGAGTGGCTGACCCCAAGCATGCGCTGTCCCGGGTTCGAACCTTGCGCGATGACATCGTCGAACCGACCGCCGTGGGCGACCTGGTCGGGCTCACCGCTTTCCTGGACCACCTGCAACGACGCGCCGAAGACTACCTCGCCGGCGCTAAGACGGCCCGAGAGCAAGCCAGAGCGCGAGCAACCGCTCGCAAGGAGGCACTGGCGCAGGAGGCCGAGCAGATCGGCGCCGAGTCCACCCAGTGGAAGACCGGCGGCGACCGGCTGCGCACCATTTTGGATGAGTGGAAGACGATCAAGGGCGTAGACCGGAAAACCGACGAGGCGCTATGGCGCCGCTTCTCCAAGGCCCGGGATGCCTTCGCCAGGCGACGCGGCGCGCATTTCGCCGAACTCGACCGGCAGCGCGTCGGGGCCAGGAGCCGTAAGGAGCAGCTGGTCGTCGAGGCCGAGACGCTGGCCGAGTCCACCGACTGGGGCGCCACCGCGAGTCGCTTCCGAACCATGATGGCCGAGTGGAAGGCGGCAGGCCGCGCCCCCAAGGAAGCCGACGATGCCTTGTGGCAACGATTCCGGGCCGCCCAGGAACGCTTCTTCAGCCATCGCTCCGCGACCTTCTCCAGTCGCGACTCGGAGTCGGAGCGCAACGTGACGCGGAAGCAGGAGCTGGTCGCTGCCGCGGAACGGATTGATCCCGCCGGTGACGTCGAGGCGGCCCGAGCGCAGCTGCGGAGCATTCAGGAACGCTGGGAAGCAGTGGGCAAAATTCCGCGCGAGCGGGTCAAAGAACTTGAAGCCCGCTTGCGCGCCGTCGAGGATCGAATCCGCACGGCGACCAACACGCAGTGGAAACAGATCGACCCGGAGTCTGAGGCCCGGGTGGCCCAGTTCCGGGAAAGGGTGGAGCAGTACGAGGCACAGGCAGCGAAGGCCCGCGCCGCTGGCGATGACCGCCGCGCCAGCACCGCACAGGCCCAGGCTGAACAGTGGCGGGAGTGGCTGGCCGCCGCAGAACGGGCTGTCACCAGCCGGTGAAGGCAACCAGCTACTGGCCGGGACAGCTTGCTGGCGCGGGACAAGGCTATTGGCGGGACAGAGCCAGCCGCAGCCATTGCACGGCCAGTACCGCCATGGCCAGCACCGCCAATACCAGTCCTATTCCGGGCCCGGGGCCGTGCACGGTCTGCCGCGACCAGATCGCCCACACCCCGTCGAGCACGCAATAGGTACAACCCAGTGCGGTGGCCCAGACCAGACCCCAGCGTCGGGTGACGAGAGCCAGGACGGACAGACCCACGCCCACGGTCAGCGCTAGGCCCCCGAACATCCGCGGCAACAGTCCGATCCGGTCAGCCGGGTTGGCGGCGCCGCTGAGCACGTCCCAGCCGCTGGCGTCGCCCACCCACGGCAACGCGACGGCCAGCAGCAGCAGCATGATCGCCCCGGAAATCACCGCCGCGCGGCTGCCCGGATCGACCCGATGCAATGCCGAGCGCTCCACCGCGTCGATTTCAGCCCGAAGCGCTGCGATGCCATCCGGATCGTCGGTCATATCGCCGTCCTCACACAGCTCCCGAAAAAGGGTCATGTTGGGGATGAGAACGAGGGTAGTCCGAGCAGGACTCCCGGGGTGGTCGGGCGTCGACCGGCGGCCCAGGCGTCACCGGCGGCGGTCCGGCGGTGCGCCCGCAAGGCGAAGTCGGAGACCAGATGGTGCGGCGCCGCATAGTTGATCTCCGCGAGTACCACGTCACCTGGCCGGACGTCGCCGTCGCCCGGTTCGAAGTGCACCAGCCGGCCGTCCCTGGCTCGCCCGCTCATTCGCCGGGTGGCCGCGTCTTTGCGGCCCTCACCCTCGGAGACCAACACCTCCACCACGCTGGCGACGAGGCTCCGGTTGAGTTCCCAGGAAATGCTCTCCTGCAGCGCGACGAGCCGCTCATAGCGGTCCTGCACGATCGCCTTGGGCACCTGGCCGGCCATGTCGGCGGCCGGTGTGCCGGGACGGCGCGAGTACTGGAAGGTGAACGCCTGCGTGAAGCGTGCTTCGCGGACCACGTCCAGGGTGGCCTGGAAGTCGGCTTCGGTCTCACCGGGGAAACCGACGATGATGTCGGTGGACAGCGCCGCGTCGGGCATCGCGGCGCGAACCTCCCCGACGATCTTGAGGTAACGCTGCGCCCGGTAGGAGCGGCGCATCGCCGCCAGGACCGCATCCGAGCCGGACTGCAACGGCATGTGCAGCTGGTGGCAGACGTTCGGGGTGGCCGCCATCGCCTCGATGACGTCTGAGGTGAAGTCCCGCGGATGCGGCGAGGTGAAGCGCACCCGTTCCAGTCCCTTGATCGTCCCGCAGGCCCGCAGCAGGTCGCCGAATGCGCGCCGATCCCCGAAGTCGACCCCGTAGGCGTTGACGTTCTGCCCCAGCAGGGTCACCTCGAGCACACCCTCGGCCACCAGCGCCTCGACCTCCGCGAGCACGTCACCGGGCCGCCGGTCGACCTCCTTGCCGCGCAGCGCGGGCACGATGCAGAACGTGCAGGTGTTGTTGCAACCCACCGAGATCGACACCCACGCGGAGTGCGCCGAGTCCCGCTTGGCCGGCAAGGCGGACGGAAAAACCTCCAGCGACTCGGCGATCTCGATCTGGGCTTCGTCGTTGTGCCGGGCCCGCTCCAGCAGTACCGGCAGCGAGCCGATGTTGTGGGTGCCGAACACCACGTCCACCCAGGGCGCCCGCCGGATGATCTCGCCGCGGTCTTTCTGCGCCAGGCAGCCGCCGACGGCGATCTGCATCCCTGGATGATCGCGCTTGATCGGGCGCAGCTGACCGAGGTTGCCGTAGAGCCGGTTATCGGCGTTTTCGCGCACCGCGCAGGTGTTCAGGACGATCACATCGGGGGTCGCGTCGTGCCCCGCGGGAACATACCCAGCCGACTCGAGCAGCCCGGCCAATCGTTCGGAGTCGTGCACGTTCATTTGGCAGCCGTAGGTGCGCACGCGGTAGCTGCGTGGGCACTGCTCGGTACTCGCCGTCATCCGCAGATCACCTTTCCTTACCGTTCCAGGGTAGGGCCGGGTGGAACCCGCTATCGCGCCACCCTCGTCGCACGGGCAACCGCGTGGTATGGATGACCTCGACGCACCGCCCACTTGGAGGATCGGATGAGCGCTCCCGCGGCAGCCGACCCGCCGATGATCCGGATGGTGGCCGTGCACAAGCATTTCGGTTCGCTGCACGTGCTACGCGACATCAACCTTGAGGTTGCGCGCGGCGAGGTGGTGGTGGTGCTGGGGCCGTCCGGGTCGGGTAAGTCGACGCTGTGCCGCAGTATCAACCGGCTGGAACCGATCGACGAGGGTCGTATCGAGATTGACGGAACACCGCTGCCCGAAGAAGGCCGGGCGCTGGCCCGGCTGCGGGCCGATGTCGGCATGGTCTTTCAGCAGTTCAATCTCTTCGCCCACAAGACGATCGCGGAGAACGTCGAGCTCGCTCCGGTGCGGGTCCGCCGG
>JAICSB010000113.1 GCA_025937115.1 Pseudonocardiaceae bacterium
CAGTGCCGCACGATCGCCAGCGGGCACCGTGCCACGTGCAACAGCGACCCACTGGTCGAGCCCAGCATGCCAAGGAGCTTGCTGCGGGGATCTATGGACAGTCGCCATGTTCTAAGGGTAGTGGGAGCCACCTCCCACCGGCAGTGCCGAAAGATCGCGGGATCCAGGAGTTCGTCGGGCATCTCGCCGCGATGTACCCGGGTCCGGGCCGCCTCGGCAACCCGCACCTGCGACTGCGTCGTGCGGGCGAGCAGGAGCACCGTGCGCGGGTCGGGCTGCGCGGTATGGGTGATATCGAGATGCTGGCTGGCCATGTCCTGACAGCGTGCCACTCCGGTGTTGGCCACTGCGCCGTCGAGGCCGGACGCCACTCGCAGCCGCCCACTCCAGTCGTCGGCTGTGAAGGAGGTGTGCAGGACGGCCAGTTGCGGCTGCGTCATGTGCACGAACCGGCGCTGGTGTATGGCTGTGTGCCGACCTGCCGCGTCGACGAACCGCAGCTGCCTGCTCAGCACGCCACGCTGTAGATCCAATTCCACGCGGTGCTGCAGCACCTGCACCTGGGACATGTCGATCCAGTCGTCGTCTCCGACCGCGAAGCGCAGGTCCAGCCAATTGGGCAGATTGACCATGCTTTCGTTGTCGACAGGCTGGCCACCGATCTCGTCACGAAGGCGGTTGTAGCAGCCCGCGGCGTAGGTACCGGGATAGTGGACGCCATCGGCCGCAGACTCGGGAGCGGCGCCCCGGGTGGCAAGTAGCTATTCAGCTGGGATAGCTGTGACTGGTGGGACTCTCTGCGGCGTGGTCGGGTTGATCTTGTGGTGGTATTGGGCAGGGTGTCGTTGTGCCTGGCACGCCGTCCTATGAAGAGCTTGCCGTGGAGAACGCCGAGCTGAAGTGTGTGGTTGCGGAGCTGTCGGATCGGATCTGTGCGCTGGAGCGTCGGCTGTCAGCGGATTCGTCGAACTCTTCGCGGCCGCCCTCGTCGGATGCGCCGTGGGACAAGAAGCCGGCGAAGAAGCGTTCGTCGCGGATCGCATCGGGTCGCAAGCCTGGCAAGCAGCCGGGCGCGTCTTCGGTCTCGCGGAGTCTGGTGGATGACCCCGATGACACGATGGTCATCCAGCCGGATCGGTGCGGTTGCTGCGAGGCCTCGTTGGAGGGAGCCGAGGAACACAGCCGGCAGCGGCGCCAGGTCGTTGATGTTCGCCCGTCACCGCCGCCGGAGATCATCGAGTACCAGCGGGTGTCGAAGGTGTGTCCCTGCTGCGGGGCGGTCACCACCCCGGGCTGGGACGATGACGCCGTGCCGGTCGAGCACGCCGACACTGTTGCGGCGCCGGGCTCGCCGGTGCGGATCGGCCCGGAAACCATGGCCTGCGCGGCGTTGTTGACCTGTGCGCACTACCTGCCGGTCGGGCGCGCCCGGGAGCTGCTGGAGACGTTGACCGCGATCGATGTCTCCACCGGGTTCCTGGCCGGGATCCGCGGCCGCGCAGCCCGGCGGCTGGAGAAGAAGTTCCTCGGCCACCTGAAGAAACTGCTGGCCTCTGCGCCGGTGCTGCACGCCGACGAGACCGCCGGCCGTGCCGCCGGTGCCCTGTCTTATGTCCATGTGGCGTGCACCGAGTACCTGACGTTAATGCACGTCGGAGACCGCAGCGCCGCCACGATCGACGCCGGCGGGGTACTCGGCGAGTTCACCGGGGTGCTGGTCCGCGACGGCTACATCGGCTACTTCCACCTACCGGCGGTGCATGCCTGGTGCGGTGCTCATCTCCTCAGGGACCTACGGTCGATCTCCGATGCCGACCCCGACGGTCAGCTCTGGGCGGCCGCGATGGCCAGCACCTTGGCCCACGCCCACCACGCCGCCAGCGAGGCCCGCGAGCGCGGTGCCGAGACGCTCGACCAGGCCACGCTCACCCAGATCCGCAGCCACTACCACGGCGCACTCGCGCGAGGACACGACGACAACCAGGGCCAACACACCACTCTTGCGGACAAGGCCCGCACCCTCATCAACCGCTTCAGACGCTTCGAAGACATGATCCTGAGGTTCGCGACGGACCTTTCGGTGGCCTTCACCAACAATGCAGCCGAAAGAGCTGTCCGGCCTGTCAAGATCCAACAGCGCACCTCCGGAGGTTGCTGGCGCACCGTACAAGGCCTCACCGACTTCGCGATCGTCCAGTCCTACCTGGACACCGCCACCAAATGGGGACTCGACAATCTCGACGCCCTCCGCATGCTCTTCACCACCGGCGCGTGGCTACCCCCAACACTCACACCAGCTGAATAGCTACGGTGGCAAAGCGTCCGTTGCCGAGGGTGCAGAGCGCCTCACGGCGGCCCTCATCGCCCGGGTCCCATCCATCGAATACGACTATCCAGGCGTCGGTCATCGCATCAGTTTCATCCTCCGCCGACCATAGAAGAAACCGCGGATGCGGCAGGACGGTCAAAGGACCTGTCGGCGGGGACCAACGGCCCTGCCGGTGTCGCAATGCTTGGGTTCAGGGAGTCCACGCAACACCAGTTGGTGGGTTGAGGGTAGCGGTTATGGGGTTGGTTGTGGCTGGTTTTGTGGTGCCCGCGTATGGGGTGGGGGGCAGGCTGGGCCTGCCCGCCGTTTCCTGGCGCAGGGGTCGCAGAGGCTCGGGGGTCCAGGGCGCGCCGCAGGCGCGTCGCGCGCAGCGCGATGCGAAGCACCCTGGAGGCCTGAGGGGCGGCCCCGTATCCTGCGCGGGCACCACGATGGGGCTAGCGGCGGCGCAGCCGCCTCCGTTGTCGTTTGCTAGCTGGCTAGGAGGGTGGCGAGGGCGTGGGCGGGGGTGTTCCAGCCGAGTGTTTTGCGGGGTCGGGTGTTGAGTTCCTCAGCGACCGCGGCCAGGTGCGCGGCGCTGTGCACGGACAGGTCGGTGCCCTTGGGGAAGTACTGGCGCAGCAGCCCGTTGGTGTTTTCGTTCGTGCCGCGTTGCCAGGGTGAGTGCGGGTCGCAGAAGTAGATCGGCAGCTCGGTGGCCAGGGTGATCTCGCGATGGCGGGTCATTTCGGTGCCTTGGTCCCAGGTCAGGGACCGGCGCAGCGCCGCGGGCAGGCCCTGCATGGCGCTGGTCATGGCGTCGCGGACCTCTTCGGCGCCGTGCCGCCCGGGCAGGTGCAGCAGCATCACGAACCGGGTGGCCCGCTCGACCAGGGTGCCGATCGCCGAGGCGTTGTCCTTTCCCAGGATCAGGTCGCCCTCCCAGTGACCGGGGACTGCGCGGTCGGCGGCCTCCGCGGGCCGCTCGGAGATCATGAGCGTGTCCGGGATCGAGCGCCGGCCGCGTTGGTCGGGCATCCGCCGGGGGCGGCGCAGCGCCCGCCCGGTGCGCAAACACCGGGTCAGCTCCCGGCGCAGCTCACCGCGGCCCTGCACATACAGCTCCCGGTAGATCGTCTCGTGGCTCACCCACATCTCCGGTTGGTCAGCAAACTCCCGGTGCAGCACCCGCGAGATCTGCTCCGGGCTCCACCGTTTCCTCAACCCATCCTGCACCCACGCGCACAACACCGCATTCGTGGCCAGCTTGCGGGGCTTGGGCCGCCGAGCCCGCTCCTCGGCCTTGATCTGCGCCAGCCGGGCCCGATACCGGATCCCCGAACACGACCCCCGACCCCCACCGGTCTGGCGAATGATGCGGTTACGCCGCAGCTCCCGGCTAATCGTCGAGGGCGCCCGCCCCAACCGGGCAGCGATCGCCCGAATACTCAACCCCTCAGCCCGGCCCAGCGCGATCTCCTCCCGCTCGGCCAGCGACAGATACCGACCACACCCACCCTCAAGATCACCCGGGATGATGCCGCCAGCCTCATACACCCACGCCCGCCCCGCCGTCACCGACACCCCAGCCAAAGCCACCGCATCCTCATGCGACACACCCGCCACCCGCGCCCGCCAAAACACCCGAACCTGCTCCCTGGAAGCCCTCTGACCACTCACCACAACACCCACTTCAGTCAGGATGTTGCGTGCGCTCCCTGAATCCGCCATGCGCGGAGACCGACCGGCGCCGCATGAGCCACCGGCCAGTGCCCCGGGTTATCTGCGGACCCTCGCCGAGCAGGCACGTCGGGTGGGTCCCGCTCAGGTTGCGTTGATCGGACGGACGACCAGCAGTGGGCAGGGCGAGTGGTAGATCAGCGCTTGGCTCGTCGAGCCCAACAGCATGCCTGCAATTCCGCCGCGGCCTCGGCTGCCGACGACCAGCAGTTGCGCCTCAGCGGCATGCTCCAGTAAATGGTGCACCGGCCGATCCCGCGTAATCACCCGGTGCACCGTCACATCCGGGTATTTCTCCTGCCAACCGGCCAACCGTTGCGCCAGCAGCTCCCGTTCTTCGGTTTCTATTCTGTTCCAGTCCACGATGAATTGGTGCGCGTATGCGTAGGAGTAGTCAGAGGAGAAGTCGATCCAAGTGTGCACCGCCACCAGATCAACATTCCGCCACGACGCCTCCTCGAAGGCCATCGCGATCGCGGCTTCGCTGGCTGGTGAGCCGTCCACGCCGACGACGACCGGCCCTTGGACCGGCGGAGCTTCGTCGGACGCTCGGCCACGGACCACCGCGACCGGACAGTGACCGTGCGTGACCAAAGCCACTGCAGTGGAGCCGGCCAGGATGCCGCTGAAACCACCGAGTCCACGGGAGCCGAGCACCATCAGGCGGGCGGTCTGTGACAAATCGATCAGTAACGGGACCGGATGCCCGCTGAGCAGGTCGACCGCGACTTCCAACTGAGGGTGGGCCTGCCGGACCGTGGCCTCAGCTTCGGCCAGACGCCGGCGGCCATCGGATTCCAAGACCTCGAAGAAATTCGTGGACGCACCCGGCCTGCCGATGTCGGCGGCTATGGAAACGGAAACATCGACGCCGTGCACTAAGCGTAGTGGCACGCCCCGGCGAGCAGCCTCGTTCGCGGCCCAGCCGGCAGCACGAAGCGCCGACGCAGACCCGTCCACACCCACCACAATGGGGTGGCCAACAATGTTGATGCTCATGTTGATCCTCTCAGTGTTTAAGTCCGCGATAACCGTTTTTTCTAACGCCTACGCTGCGGTAACGGCAAGGGTCCAACGTCCCAGTATCGTCCTCGGAGGTCCGCAGACCTATCCGCTGCTCGGGCACGTCAACCTCCGACCCTCTCAATAGGTGGCGAACTGCCCGGGTGCGCAGGGTCCTTCGGCTATATCCGACAGGCCCGGTGATCCGGACGATGAAGCCAGGCGCAGTGTCTGGCTTGGTTGGTCTGGAGTGCCGCCGGCCCACCGCGGGCTCGAATGAGGCGCATGATCTCTTAAGGAGCACCATGAACATCCTGATCGCCGTCGTCGGCATCGTCGTCATACTGGCAGCGGTATTGGCAATCAAGATCATCAGGCAGTACGAGAGAGGTGTTCTGTTCCGGCTGGGTCGAGTTGTGGGTGTACGCGAACCCGGAATGCGGGTGATCATCCCGTTCATTGACGTTCTGCATCGGGTGTCGTTGCGGATTGTCACCATGCCGATCCAGTCCCAGGGCATCATCACTCGCGACAATGTCAGCGTCGATGTCTCGGCGGTGGCGTACTTCCGCGTGGTCGACGCGGTGAAATCGGTCATCGCGATCGAAAATGTTCACGCGGCCATCGATCAGATCGCCCAGACCACGTTGCGAAAGGTCGTTGGTCGACACACCCTCGATGAGACGCTATCCGAAACCGACCGCATCAACCTGGACATCCGCGAGATCCTCGACGTCACCACTACCGACTGGGGTGTGGAAGTGACGCTGGTGGAACTGAAAGACATTCAGCTGCCCGAGAGCATGAAACGCGCAATGGCCCGGCAGGCCGAAGCCGAGCGGGAGAAGCGAGCGAAGATTATCAATGCCGAGGGCGAGTCCCTCGCCGCCGCCGCGCTCGGTGACGCCTCGGACACCATGATGGCCCACCCATTAGCGCTGCAGCTGCGCAACTTACAAAGCCTGGTCGAGATCAGCGTGGACAAGAACACCACCGTTGTGTTCCCCGCCCCACTGATGAGCACCATCGAAGAACTCGGCTCCTTCCTCGCCCGCGAGGCCACCGCCGCGCGCCTACCAGCGCCGCCGGTCGCTGCTGACAGCATGCCGACGCGCGTGGCCGTGCCCGCAACCAACGGAGCATCCGAACCTATGTAGCACGTGCCGCGACACCGGCGCCCCGCATGCTCGTGCTCGGTGCAAATGAGAGGTGCGGGTCCTGCTCGCGCTTGGGTCGAACCCACTCGAAACCCGCAACGGAAAAGGGAGAATCGCGATGCTTGAGAAACTGACGGATGTTCCTCCTGGGATCGAGGCAGTGAAGGTCGTCGGGAAGATATCGAAGGAAGACTACGAGAAGGTCTTTGAACCGCTTTTCGATGACGCTCGGAAACGCGGCTCCCACATTCGGCTTCTCTACCAGGTGGGCCCGGAATACCAGGGCTTCACCCCGGGTGCAGCGTGGGAAGATCTCAAGATCGGCCCTCGCTCCCTGAAATTGTTCGACGGCTGCGCGGTCGTGACCGACTTCGGTTGGATCCGGGAGTGGACCCGGGTCGTCGGCTTTCTGCTGCCATGGCCCGTGCGGGTGTTCGGCAATGAACAGCGGGACAAGGCCATCGACTGGCTCAGCTCGCTGCCCGAAGGCCCCGGTGTTTCCCACTGCCTCGTTCCCGAGTCCGAGATCATTGTGGTCGAGGTCAAAGAACCCCTGCGCGCCCAGGACTTCGACGCCCTAGCGCTGACGGCAGACACCTGGCTCGACACCCATCACGAGTTGCGTGGCCTGGTGATCCACACACGGGAGTTTCCGGGCTGGGAGAACATCGGGAGCCTGCTTCGGCACCTGCGTTTCGTGCGCGACCATCATCAAAAGGTCAACCGGGTTGCGCTGGCCGCTGACAGCAAACTCGCCGAGCTAGCACCTCGCCTCGCCGAGCACTTCATCCAAGCCGAGGTAAAGGGTTTCGGCTACGACGAGCTTGAGGCTGCCATCGCATGGGCGCAAGGTCCTACCGCAGGCGTCAAATGACCTCGGTCACCACCGCATTTTCCGCACCGCAGGAATCCTGACACTCTCGGGCCCCGCTTGCCGGAGCGGGCGCTGGCCGCGCTGGATCGGCTACGTAGAAGGTGACGGCAGTCGGCATCCGACCGCAGGCTCAGGATGATCGGCTCACCGATGGCGGCGGTCGGTTTGTCAGCCGACACGCCGCCCGGGGTCGATCCTTACTGCAATAACCAAGCAACGAGAGCTACGTTCCTGCCGGGGGAGTTGCCTCCGGCTTTCGAGCCCGGTGCCTTCGGCGCGCCGTTCGGTGGCGGGATGGACCAACAGACCGTGAGTAGCGACACGTCCGCTTTCGCTGTTTTTGCGCACTACCGACACTGACGTTTCCGGCAGCGTGGCGCAGGAAGTCACGTCGACGAGGGACCGCCTACCACCTGGTCGAACGTGGAGACGCGGCGCGCGGCGTCCAGCTGGATGCGGACGGGCGCATGTCGGCCGCGTGATAAAGGTAATTTCGCCCTATCTAACGCATGCGATCACGCGCATGATTTTGGGTTGCGGTGGCAGATAACGACTGGGCAGGTCGCGTGCTGCACCACCGCTTGGCTGACCGAGCCGAGGAGCAGCCGAGCAAACCCACCACGACCGCGGGAGCCCACGACGATCATCCGTGCTCGGTGTCCTAGATCGATGAGTGCTGCAGCGGGCCGTTGGTGGATGACCCGGCACTCAACAGCGACATCGGGATATTCGTCCGGCCAGCCCGCGAGTTGTTCGGCGAGCATCCGCTGCGCTGCGGCCTCGATCTCCCCGACTGCCAGCTCCTTCGCTTGGGTACGGCGGGGATTCCGCACGCCGCGATCGTCCCAAGCATGCACGGCCAGGAGGGCTGCCCCAGCACGTGAGGCCGCCTTGAACGCGTATCCCAAGGCCTGCTCGCTCGCCGGCGACCCGTCCAGGCCTACGACGATCGGGCCGGCGGCATCACCGTTTCCATGCACCACGACAACCGGGCAGGAGGCATGCTGGGTGACCGCGGCGCTGGTTGAACCCAGCAACATCCCTCTGAGGCCACCTAAACCACGAGACCCCACGACAAGCTCCCGAGCGTGCTGTGCCTCAGTGAGAAGATGCTCCCGGGGATCACCGGTGAACAGGTGCGCCTGCGTCTGCACGCCCGGTGCGGCGAGTTCGGCCGTCTCCTGGGCTTGCTGCAGCCAGCGGTGGCCCTCCGCATGGATCTGTTGTGTCCAGTCAACCTGTAAGCCAGCCACCGGGAAGCTGACTAGCGGCCACTCCAAGATGTGCACGAGGGAAACGGGGCACCCCGCACTTCGCGCTTCGACCGCCGCCCAGCGAACGGCGTGCAGCGCCGCCTGCGACCCATCGACTCCGACGACCACAGCGCCCGGTGTCTCAGCGGTGTTCATGGTTGGTCTCCTCGATTGTCTTGTCCTGCAGCGATGTTCTCGCGGTCCAGTGACGACCGGCACCTCGGCGCTTACGGAGCCGGGACCGTGGTCCCTGCTACCAAGCCCCAGGCTCAGTAGAAAGGCCCACCCGTCCCGGACGCCCGTGCGTGGGCTTCCCCGTCGAGATCGACTTGTCGGGCCGGCTGGTGGCGCGGGAGTTGATGCGGGCGGCGTGTACGGCGCGGCTCACCGGGGGACAAGTTGCCGCGTCGCAGGACGCAGCCAACGGTCCTGCGTGGATCTGATCCCGCATCAGGTCCGCCTCGGTGACAATGCCGATCATGCGACCGCCCTCCATAACCGAGGCAGCCGTGTAACCGTGGGAGACCAGCAGCTCCGCGGCAGCGCGGACCGGAGTATTCAGCCCTATGGTGACCACCGGATTACTCATCAAGTCACGTACCTTCATCGTCACTCCCGTTTCGCAGCTGCCACGATGCTGCGGCGGGTGGCTAGACCACAGTGGCCGAGGACCTTGCTAAGCAGGACCTCCGGCCTGCGGGGACTGTCCATTAAGTAAGCAAACCAGGTAGTGACGACTTTCGTCCTGGGTAGTCCCGACCTGAAGCCCTGTGTCCCGGTCGCGTCCCGATGGCACGTTTGAAC
>JAICSB010000522.1 GCA_025937115.1 Pseudonocardiaceae bacterium
GCCGCCGGTTGACCCACCCACCCCGACACCCCACCACCCCGCCCACCCCGGCGAGCTACGCCCTGTCTGTCACGCTTTGCACCATCCATGAGACGTAGTGTACGAACGACCAATGGGCTCGGTGATCACCCGGACCTGCGCCGGCCCGATTTCCCCGGCGGCCAGCGCCGCGGCGGTGTTCGGCAACAACGCCGGCAGGCTCGCACCGGTCAGTGCGCGGCGCGGGGCGAGTTGGGTGGCGTGGGTGACTCGGGTGCCCGCCTCAGTCGGTGACAGGTTCAACATCCCAGCGAGGAGCTGTTTGGTGTTGCGGAACCCGGCGGTCACCGCGATATTGCGCGACTCCAGTTCCGCGACCGCATCCAGCATCACCGAATACACCATCCGCGACGTGTTCCGGCAACCCCGCGTCATCGCCCCCGACGATCGCATGACGCCACTGGTCCAGGCAAGCGACCATCGCCTGCCTCGGGTCCAGCTGCGTCTCTATCACGTCACCATTGTCGCACCCACCCCTGACAGTCTAAGGACTCACACGAGCCGCTAACAAAATGAATTTCAAGATGCTACGACCGACCGAAAGGGAACACCCGAAATGATCGACGGACTACTGGCGATGCGCCCGGGGGTGCCGCCGAGCGGCGGTCCGGGACTCCACGGGGCAGGATTGGCGGGTGGCCGGTGTGTCGTTCGCGGGGTTGAACCTTCCGCCTGACGCGTTCGCGGTGGTGATGGCGACGGGGATCGTGGCCGTCGCCGGGTACGACCACGGCTACTGGCGGCTCGGTATCGCGCTGAGCGTCGTGGCCGTAGTCGCCTTCGGCGCGCTGGCGGTGGTCTTGCTCAGGCTGGTGGCGACCCGCCCCCCGCGGATCATGGAGCTGGTCCGCGACCCCGGCGTCACGCTGCGGATGTTCGCCTTCGTCGCGGCCTGCGCGGTACTCGGCGCACGGTTCAATGATCACCTTGCCGTGGTGTGGCTGCTTGGCGGGCTGGCATTGGTGGCTTGGCTGGTGCTCGTGCCGCTGGCCGTGGTCGCTGCCGGTTCGAGGTCTGGCGTTGAGCTACGCGAGCAGGCGCGTGGCGGATGGCTGCTGCCTAGCGTGGCGACCGCCGGTCTGGCGATCACCGCGGCGGACCTTGGGATCCACCTGCGCTCGCCCGCGCTCGTCGTCATCGCCACCGTGGCGTGGATCGTGGGGATGGTCCTCTACCTGGCCGTGACCGGGCTGATCGTCTGGCGGGTTGTCGCGAACCCGTTGCGGCCGGACGAGGTGACGCCGGACAGTTGGATCCTGATGGGCGCACTCGCCATCGCGGCGCTGGCCGGTGACCACATCCTCACCGCGGCGCGCACGCTGCACGCACCGGCCGGCCTTGTGGACTGGACCGGCCCGGTGACGCACGGGGCGTGGGCACTCGCCAGTCTTTGGATCCCCGTGCTGCTCTACGCGCAACTGTGGCGGGCCGACCAGGTAGCCGGCTCGTTGCGTTATCAGAGTGCGTGGTGGGCGGCGGTCTTCCCGCTCGGGATGTACGCCACGACCTGCGCGGCCACCGCCACCGAGTTACACATCCGGTCGCTGCGCACCGTCTCGCTGGTGTTCTTCTGGATCGCCTGCACGGTCTGGGCGCTCGTCGCCGCCGGCGGGCTGCGGTGTGCCCTACGACGGATCAGCCCGACGGGAAGTTCGCCGTCGCGGTCAACAACATGCTCTTCAGGGTGAGCGTGTGGGCGCCCCTGGGCAGTTTCAACAGCGCGGGATCGACGGCGTAAGAGACCGATCCCAGGGTGTTGGCCGTGAGGGTGGCGACGTGGTTGCCGTCGATCTCCAGCTCGACGGGATGCTGTGGCAGGAAACCCGCGGCCAACACGTACGTCGAACCGCCGTTCGCGGTGAGTGCAATGCTGTGTTGCAATCGCGCCAACGCGTCGGCCGCCTCCTGCTGTTGGGAGTCAGCCCCGTGATGCGCACGGATTGCCGCGACGAGCTCCGGGACGAACCTGCTCGCGTCGATCGTGCCCCAGCCGCTGGCCACATCGAATCCGGTGCCGGCGGTGAACCCGGCAATGGTCCCCGTTCCCGCGGGCACCGAGTTGTTCCCGGTCACGACGTCGGCTATTCCGGCGGATGCTCCGCGCGGGCCCACTACGTCATAGAGCACCTTGTTAATGGGACCGACGCTGCCATGGTTCAGTTGCGCGGCCAGCGCGAGCACCCCGGCGAACAGCGGCGCTGCCTCGGACGTCCCATTTTGGGCGTCCATGGTGATGTCGGGAACCGACCGGGTCAGCGAACCGACCCGGTCCTGGTAGGCGGGTCGCGGGTACACCGCTGAATAGCCGGCGCCCTCGGAGAACTTGCCGCGATCCCACAATGGGTCGGGCCCGAGTCGCCGTCCCGAGGTATCGAGATTGGGAACGCTGCCGCCGACCGCGGTGACCCACGGGGAGTCATTCCATGCCCCGGTATCCGGCGTTGGCGTAGTGTTGCCGCACTGCGCGTTGGCTACCGCGAGATTCTGGACCACGCCACAGTCGCCGGTCGCTTCCACTACCGGGATGCCCGCGGCCGCCGCGGACAGCAGACCCGGGTCCTGTGCGGTGATTTCCGCCTTGCCGTAGCTGTAGGTGCTTTCGCCGGTTCCGTCGCTGATCGAGATGGCATCGGCCAGGTGGTTCTTACCGATGTACTCCAGTGCCTGCATCATCTCCGGGGGCGCGACCTGGCTCGCGGCGTCATCGGTGATCTCGCTGTCCGCCGGCGTGGCGGTGATCAGTATCTTTGCGTACGGCGCGATCAGATGGGCCGCTTCCACGTCGAGCTCGAGTTCGCTGTGCCATGCCTCACACGAACCGTAGCTGCCCAGCGCGACCATTCCAGGCGGGCACGCAGCGGGCAGGTGACCGTTACCGGAAGGATAAATGGTCTGGATCTCCGGATCAGGTAGA
>JAICSB010000329.1 GCA_025937115.1 Pseudonocardiaceae bacterium
CCGCGAGACGGCCGTACGGCGTGTCTTCGGCAGCCATCAGGATCGAGCCGCCGAGGTCGACGATCTTCGCCAGCGCGGCGTCGGTGTCTTCGACCCCGAAGTACACCGACCGGTGGACGGGAACACCATCGGGAAGGAAGCCCGACGCGTCCATGATCCCGGCCAGCCAGCCGTCGCCCTGCCGCAATGTGGTGTAACGGAACTCTGGGGTGTCGCTGACGACGTGGGTGTCCCAGCCGAACACGTCGCGATAGAAGGTCACAGCGGCCTGGTAGTCCCGGGTGTGCAGCTCGAACCAGCTCGTGTCGGAGGTCATCGGATCGACCCAGCAGGGCGCTGCGGTGGGCGCGGCGTCTCAGGTGGGCATGGTGGCTCCCTTCGCGATGCTCTCGAACGATGTCGCCACTTTTGACGTCGCAGCAGCCCGGAACTCATCGGTCCTGGCGAACCAGAAACATCGGTCAGCCTGTTCGAGGACCTCGCCAGCCCTGTACCGGCAGCTCGAACTTGCGAACCAGCCGATCGGTGAACGGGCAATCGTGCAGCCGCACCAGCCGGATTGGGGTGGTGCCACGGACCACCTCGATCCGGGCGCCGGCCGGCAGCGCGAAGGTTCGACGCCCATCGCAGCACAGCACTGCGGTGTGCCCCTGCGGATCGGTCTCCACCGCGACCACCGAGTCCGGCGACACCAGGAGCGGACGGGCGAAGAGCGCATGTGCATTGTTGGGGACCACCACGAGCGCGTCGACGTCCGGCCACACCACGGGTCCCCCTGCCGAGAACGCGTAGGCGGTGGATCCGGTGGGGGTGGCGCAGAGCACGCCGTCGCACCCGAACCCGGAAACCGGCCTGCGGTCGACCTCGAGTACCACGTCGAGGATCCGCTCGCGCCTGCTCTTTTCGACACTGGCCTCGTTCAACGCCCAGGTGCGGGCGAGTGTGGAACCGTTGAGGCTGGCTGTGACGTCGACGGTCATCCGCTCGTCGACGAAGTAGTCGCCATCGACGATGGCGCGCACTGTCTGGTCCAGGGAGTCGAGGTCGGCCTCGGCGAGAAACCCGACCCGACCGAGATTGACTCCCAGCAGCGGAACACCGCTTGGCCGGGCGAGTTCAGCGGCGCGCAGCAAGGTGCCGTCACCGCCGAGAACCAACACGAGATCTGCGCCGGCGGCAGCCTCCGGCGCGGTGGGCACCTGCTGGTCGCGCAACGCGGGATCGAGGTGCCTGGTCTCCTCGGCGAGCACCCGCACCCCGATCCCCGCGTTGGCCAGCCGGTGCGCGACTTTCTCGGCGGTGCGCAGGTTCTCCGCGTGCCCGGTGTGCAAAACCAGCAGGAACTCACGTTCGAACTTCACCGCGGTCCCCTCCGCACGGCGGCGTGCACCAGCTCCTCAGCCGGGCGCACCGGATCGGCCACTCCACGGCGCAGCCACAGGAAGTATTCGACGTTCCCCGACGGTCCAGGCAGTGGGCTTGCGGTGGTGTCGACCAGGCACAGCCCGAGATCGACCGCGACCGCTAGGACGTCGAGCACGGCCCGCGCACGCAGCAGCGGGTCCCGGACCACGCCGCCGGCGCCCAGCCGGTCGCGGCCGACCTCGAATTGGGGTTTGACCATCGGTAGCAGGTCGCCGTCCGGCCTGGTACAGGCCACCAACGCAGGTAGCGCCAGGCGCAGCGAGATGAACGCCAGGTCAGCCACAGTCAAATCGACGGCGCCCCCGACGTCCTCGGGTTGTAGCATGCGCACGTTCGTCCGGTCATGCACCTGGACCCGCTCGTCGGTGCGTAACGACCACGCGAGCTGCCCGTAGCCCACGTCGACCGCAACCACCTCCCGGGCTCCGCGATGCAGCAGCACGTCGGTGAAGCCACCGGTGGACGCACCGGCGTCCAAACAACGCCGACCCGCTACCGGCGGTCCCCCGGAGATGAGGCCGTCCAGTGCGCCAAGAAGCTTGCGCGCGCCCCGCGACACCCAGTGGGGTTCATTCTCCGTCGCCGCAACCAGCAGCGGGGTGTCCATATCGACTCCGGTGGCCGGCTTGGTGGCCGTCAGCCCACCGACCTTGACGCGGCGCTGCGCGATGAGCTCGGCGGCGTGAACGCGGGATCGGGCCAGACCGCGCCGCACCAGCTCCGCGTCCAGCCGGGCCCTGCGCCCCATTCAACCCTCCGTCCCATCTAACCCTCCGCCCCAGCTCGCTCACTCGATCTCCGGGCGCTTAAACGTCGTCGATGCTGGACAGTGCTGCCGTCAGCGAGTTGTGCAGGGCGGTGAATCGAGCCACGTGCTCGGCGGTCGGGAGGTCGTCGAGATCCTGCAGGCCGCTGAGACCTTCGATGATGCCAGCAGGGCTCAGGTCTGAGGCTGGTGGTGGTTGTGACGTCATCTAGCCGACCTCCTGGCTGCACCGAGGCCGACGCGATCCAAAGCCGCGGCGGCAGTGTCGTCGCAGGCGCGCACCTGCACTTGCCCGCTGTGCTCAGCCCACCAGGCCACGCACAGGCTCCGCAATGCGTCCAATGAATCGGTGGCCGTCCCCTCGCTGTGCAGCAGCAAACTGCCGTCGGCCACATCGACGCGCCAGCCAGGCCGCGCCTGGATCCGCGTCTGCTCAATAGACCCCCGCAGCACTCGAAGGTCGGCGCCGAGGTGACTGGGTCGGTGCTGTGGCGGCGCGGCAAGCAGTGCGGCGGCGTCGGCTACCCCGGACAGCACCAGCAACGAATCCAGCTCAGCGGCTCGAGACCCGGCGATGTCGGTGTCAAGGCGGTCGCCGACCACCAGAGGTCGCTGTGCGCCAGCGCGCTCCATGGCGGTATCTAGTAGCGCCCGGGCCGGCTTGCCGGCGACCGTGGGCTCCCGGTCGGTGGCAACCTGCAACGCCGCCACCATCGCCCCGTTGCCGGGCAGCAGTCCCCGCTCGGTGGGCAACGTGGGGTCGACGTTGCACGCGACCCACATCGCGCCACCGCGGATCGCCAGGCAGGCTTCGGCCAGCCGGTTCCACCCAGTTGCCGGCGAGTGGCCCTGTACGACCGCGACTGGATCTTCCGACGCGGCAGCCACCGGCGTGAGCCCGACCGACCGCACCTCCGCGGCCAACGCGTCGGTGCCGACGATCAGGACAGCAGCGTCGGCTGACAGCCGGTTCGCCAGCAAGGCCCCCGCTGCCTGACCGCTGGTGACGATGTGCGCTGCAGCGGTGGGTACGCCCAGCTCGGTGAGGTGCTGGGCGATCTCCTCGGGCGTCCGCGATGCGTTGTTGGTGACGAACCGCACCGGATATCCAGCCTGGCGCAACTCGTTGACCACGTCCGGCGCCTCCGGCACGGTCTCGGCTCCGCGGATCACGGTGCCATCGAGATCGAGCAACACCGCGTCGTAGCCGTCCAGCGGACCGCTCACTCCGGTGCCGGCCGCTCACTGAGCTCGACGGCCCGCTCCGCGGCGTCGGTGGCCTCCTCGACGTCGACCTCGGCCGCAGCCAAGAACCACCGGATCGCGTCCTGCTCTCGACCAGCGGCGAGCAGGTTGTCCGCGTATGCGTAGCGCAGCCTGGCCCGCCACGGCTCGTCTCCCGGCGTCTCCAAGTCCGGCCCTTGCAGGGCTAGCACCGCAGCATCGAACTGTCCGAGGTCGCGCCGTGCCCCGGCAGCCACTATCCGCAGCTCAACTGACTCTTCCGTGCCGAGCTGCTGAGCCTCTGGACTCCGCGCGATCTCCAGGGCGTGCTCCGGGCGTCCCAACGCTCGTTCGCAGTCAGCCAGCACAGCCAGCCGCCCGGTATCAGCGCCCAGCCGTCGCGCGGCCCGCAGCTCCGCCAACGCCTCGGACCATTCTCCGGCGTGATACGCGCACAGACCCGCGACTTCTCGAACCGCAGCGACCCGACCTGCCTTGCTGCGCGCGAAACGGGCATGCGCTAGAGCTAGCTGGGGGTCCTCGTCTAGTAACCGCGCGACCATCACGAGATGCCTCGCCACGAGCTCCGAAAGGCCCTTCGAAAGAGTCAACAGCTCTTGACGCACATCCCGGTCCAACTCGCTACCATCGGCATCCGCCGGAAGCTCCAGACGCGCCGGTTCACCGTCCTGCGGAACGTCACCACGGCGCTGCGCCGCTGGCTGGCCACTGCCCTGAACTCGACTTTCGTCACGCCGGCTGTGCTGCGGTCGGCCGCCCCGACCAGCCGTGCGCTCACCGTCGGCCGACCGCCTCGGCGTCCGCTTCTCTGCCGGACGACCCCGCGCCACTCCGCTTCGGTGCTGACTACCGGTGTGGTCCGCATCCTCGGTCGGATTCGGTCCGGCTGACACGGTCGCGGATCCTCTCGTTGACAGAGCTAAAGGGGCCCCTGGGTGGGGGCCCCTTTGTTTTGTGGGGTTGTGTTCGGCGGTGTCCTACTCTCCCACACCCTGGCGGGTGCAGTACCATCGGCGCTGGAGGGCTTAGCTTCCGGGTTCGGGATGGGTCCGGGCGTTTCCC
>JAICSB010000305.1 GCA_025937115.1 Pseudonocardiaceae bacterium
CAGCGGTGGAGACTCCTCATCCTCAGGTCGAGATCGAGGCCACCTGCGAGATGCACCACGGCTCCGGTCGTCTGGTCATCAGGCGTGAGCGGGAGCGGATCGTGCCGGACGCCTACGCTGATCACTGTTGTGTGATCACGCTAGAGAACCCAGCAGTGACCCGGTTGTTCGATGCGATCGGGGACGATCAACGGCTGCATCTGCTAGCCCACGCTGAGGCCGCAGCAACGGCCCTATCCGGTCACGGGCGGGCGTTGTGCGGGTGGCGGATTCCCGCTGCGGGAATCCCGCTGAACGGCCCCACAGCGGGGTTCTGCACCGCGGAGCCGGTGAGCATCCGGCCGCACCTGGTCCGAGTGATCCCGAGATGAACACGACTGCTGCCGAGGGCCCCGAGCTGACAGCCGCGAAACGGCTGCTCGACCTCGCCAAAAACCACGGCTTCGCCTTCCAGCGAGTCGCGCCAGGCCCGGATGGACCGCTATTCGCCCGGCGGGACACCCTCGAACACCACGACGAAATCTACCTCGGCGGGTTCCACGACTCCTGCCACGCAATCCGAGCCCGCAAGTCCTCCCTCATCGTGCCAGGCGGGCTGCCTATCACGGCACGCGTACCCGGCGACGCGCTCACCGTCTTACACACCGTGGTCAGCGACTGGGATGTCTAACCCCGACCGGCCACCGGAGCCGCCACCAGCGACACCGATGACGACCGCAACGACGCCACGTGAGCGATCGTCCGCGTGGACGTCCGCGAGCACATGGGCTCCCTACCCCTCACCAGGGTTTTCTACCTCCTCCCAGCTCAGAGGTAGGGCAGGAACCGGAATGGGGGTAAGGCATGTGCCCTAGCACATCAACGAGCCCGGACCCAACCCGAGTGACCTACCGGGTACAAGTAGCCCGTACTGCGGCACGCCCACTCACCGAGCAACTGCCGAAGGCCGTCGCCACAGCATGCGTGGAGTTCCTCTATGGGCCCCTGGCCGAGAACCCCCATCGCGTAGGAGCGCCGCTGCGCAAGCCCTTTGAAGGCTACTGGCGGGCCCGGCGCGGGGAGTACCGAGTCCGGTACACCGTCGATGAGTGCACCCAGACCGTCCAGGTTCTGGACATCAGCCATTGGCGGGATGCCTACCGTTGATCGCGAAGCGGACGGCCGGGGTTTCCCTCGCTGAGCTGGGCATACCGATGTCCGTGTTCTTTCGCGTGGTCACCTGCCGGGTGGTTCAGGTGCACAGCCCGTCGATCGCGGCCTCGGACAACGGGCATGTTTGGCGCCGGTGTGCCTGCACGGGGCCGATTGGGAGCCGACCGACCGCTGGGAGTCGGGGATACTCGACCGGCGGCCGGTCGGAGATCAAGTGGGCCAGTCGCTGATCACGGTGTGCAGCACGCTCAGCGCGTCCCCGGACGCGCGCGCGATGACTGGCAGGCCGCCCGGCACGATGAGGGAAGAGCGGTGGGCCCGAGTCGCGCTGCAGGAGTCACCGAACCCGGCCAGATAGACCGTGTCCCGGTACTCCATAACTACGGGCGCGCGCAAGCGGCCCTGGGCGACGAGCCGAGCACTAGTCATTCGGGTTGTCTTGGTCATGACGGGTCTCCCCTCAAGGGCTTGGTCGCCCGGACGCCGACGCCGGCTGACCCGTCGCTCGGTGCTGCCGGATCGTCGCGGGTAGCCAGGATCAGACTATACAATGTTCGATAAATGTATAGTCAAGGGGTGGACTATGACTAAGTCTTGAGGACTTACGAGGGCAGGCTGCGGTAGTCAGCTGCAATCGCCCGCAACACGGCCAGTGCGGCGTCGTCGTAGCTGGCCAGCGTTGCGAGGTCGGCGAAAAGGCGCAGGTAGGGCGCCACCTCAAGCGGATCAGTCAGAAAGGTGGTCCCTACATCAGTGCCGACGATGACGGCGCGCTCGTCGTATAGATCAAACCCGGCAACCGGAGCTATCTCGACGGTGGTGGTCCAGGGAATGACTCCGACACGAACATTAGGCTGACCAGCGATGCAGGCGATGTGGTCGAGTTGGGCGGCCATGAGTTGCGGCGAGCCGACCTGCCACCGAAGCGGACCCTCGGTGAGCAGGAAGGTGAACACTCGGCCCGGCTCAGTGAGTAGCGCTTGGCGGGCCATGCGCCGGTCCACCGCCATCCGTACCTCGTCAGCCGATAGATCGCCGCCAGCTGAGAAGATCACTCGGGCGTAGTCGGGAAGCTGCAACAGCCCGGACACCACAGCGGGGTGGAAATGCCGCATGGTTACGGAGGTCCGCTCGATCCGGCCGATGCGTTCCTGCATCCGCGCCGCGCCCCGCTGGATGACCACCCTGGCGGCTGGTCTGACGTCCTCCCGCAGGTCTTGTGATAGCTGCACGAGCCGTTGCCGCTCTGCCGTCGTGGACCCGTATATCCGGCACAGCGCCTCCACGGTCTCCGGAGTGGGAACGAACCGGCCATTCTCAAACCGGCTGATGCTCGCTTGCGTTTGACCGATGCGCTGGCCAGCTTCTACACCGGAGAGCCCAGCGGCCTTCCGCAATGTCCGCAGCGCCTGCGACAGCGCGTCCTGACCTCTCGGCCGACTAGGCACTTGCCGTATTCAGCCATGCCGCTCGGTGGTACTCGGGATGCCGACCCCACCACTGGGTGAACGGCTCCGCTGCGGCCCACACCGCATCCCGGCAAGCAGTCCACCGGCTTGCATCGGGGCCCTCCGCAATCTGTCCGTGCCGGAACTGGCCAGCGTGGTCGTAGCACAACACCACAGCTCGGGAGCGGTCCAGTAGCCAGAATTCCTCTCCGATCAGGCCCGCTGGCGGGTCCTGCTCGACTAGGTCCAGCACTCGAATGTCCTCGCCCGCGTCGATGCTGCGGGTGTAAGCCCACTCGCACTCGTAAGAGAGATACCTGCTCACTGGGCGGTAGAGCACGCGGACCCGGCGTACAGCCCGACCACGTCGACACTGATCGCGCACCCATCCGCGCCACGGCCCCACGATGGCCGGGTCTGGGTGTGCCTCACCTGCCAGGTAGCGGGCGAAGTCACCGCCATCGCTGGGCACGTCGTACTGGTCGCGAACCTCCTGCCGGAACGCCTCGAAATCGAAGCGATCGGTGTAGTCGTCGAGGCCGGCCTCGTCGAGCAGCACGGTCACAACTTGGACCCCAGCGAAGCCGAGATCTCCACTGCGTACTCGTCGTCGGCCACCCTCTCGATCTCGGCCAGCAACTCCAGGTTCGTGACCTTCTTGCCCACCACAATCCGCGTTCCCCATGGTGTGACGCTGCTGATCCTCGGGCAGGTCTTGCCATTCCCGCAAACCTCACCTGCCCAGGTCAGGTTGGTTGTCATGATCGGCTCCCCTCGGGCGCAACAGTGTCTTGGCCAAGAGTGTCCTCCCAGCACGTCAGTTTAGTCAACGATACAGTTATGTATATTCCGAGCCGGTGACGCAGACGCCAGCTGCTCGTGCAGGAACCCGGCAAGGTCGATGCTCGACGGTGCCGGGCGGCGACCTTGGTGCGCACCACCTTCGACCAACCCGCGGCACCGAGGTGGCAGCGCAATTCGACCGGGTGGTCACCGCCCTACAACCCACCGGGAGAGGTGGGACCGCTACAGCCCGCAGGAGCCGCGGTCGAGGTGGAAATATCTGGCGTTGGCCCACCCGCAGAGCCACATACCGACGCCGACGCCGGCAATCGTGATGATGGCAGGGAGGTATCCGCTGGCGACTTGGATGATCGGGATCGCCGGGCATCCACCTGAGATCGCCCAGCCGGTGCCGAACAGCACTGCACCGGGTACCACGCCCGCGTGGATGCGTCCTGGTGTGCGGCGGACCCCTAGTACGGCGAAGACCACCACGATGATCGCTACGGCGCCGGCGAATGCGAGGAGCATGCGCAAATCCTGGAAGGTGAACATGCGGTTCAGCTCGGCGTAGTCGCCGAACCCGATGTTGCAGACGATGTAACCGAGGGCCAGCCCGGCGATGATGTTGGCGACGAGAACCCCGCCTCGGGTACGCATCAGATCACCTTCCACAGCAGGAATGACACGAGGACGGCGGTACCGAAGAAGACGGCGGTCGCAAGGATGCTGACCGGGCGTAGCCGGCCACAGCCGCTGAGTCCGTGACCTGAGCTGCACCCTCCGGCGAGGCGGGTGCCAAAGCCGACGAGTACACCCCCCACGAACAACACGGCGATCATGGTGGTCGGATTGTCGGTGACGAGTTGCCGGTAACCGTTGCCCATGTCGAAGCGGAGCTCGAATCGGCCGGCCGTGACTGCCGCTACCCATCCGCCGAGCAAAATCGACAGGAGCAGGGCAGCCTGGGTGACCAGGGGTGCCGGACGCAGGCTCGCGACCGGGGCACTCTCAGCTGCCGTCGGCCCGACGTCCTGGCCTGGTGCCTGCGCGTCGCCACGCTCGGCGTCCGTCAAGGTGAGGGCACCAGGGCCGGTTCCGAACTGCTCGGCGGTGGCCGCAGCGAAAGCGTCAACGAGGGCGCGGTCGTCGGCGAACTGGGCGTCCAGCACTTCGAGGCGCCGTTCGGAGCGCCAGTGCAAGACGCGATCCCACGCTGAGGACACTCCGAGGGACCGATCAGTGGTGAGGGTGTAGTTGATGGTGACGAGGGCGAGCCCGATAGCGCCCGCCCACCAGGGCCAGTAGTTGTTCATGCGGGACTTGTCATCCAATCGGTGAGCCGGGTCCACCAGCGGC
>JAICSB010000124.1 GCA_025937115.1 Pseudonocardiaceae bacterium
GATAGCTCTCGCGATGCTCAACATCTTCGCCCGCGCGTCGGTCTCCCGGTTGATCGAGCCGGTGGGTGGCTGGCTGTTCCGGGCCGGTGTCAGCCCCGACGCCATCACGTTCACCGGCACGATCGGGACGGTGGCCTCGTCGTTGTGGTTCTTCCCGCGTGGCCAGCTCTTGGTTGGCACCATCGCGGTGACGGTTTTTGTTCTGCTCGATGTCCTGGATGGGGCGGTCGCCAGGGCCCGCGGATCCGGCACTCCGTACGGAACCGTGTTGGACGCCACCTGCGACCGGGTGGCCGACGGCGCACTGTTCGCAGGACTGACGTGGTGGTGCTTCGGGGTCGGGCACGATCGACTGTTGGCTGTGGCGGCGTTGTTCTGTTTGGTAAGCGCCCAGGTGATCTCCTACATCAAGGCTCGCGCAGAAGCCACCGGTCTGGCCGCCGATGGCGGGATGGTGGAGCGCGCGGAGCGCTTCATCATCGCGTTGCTGGGGGCCGGGCTGGCCGGGCTCGGAGTGCCCTTCGCCCTCGACGTCGCGTTGTGGCTGCTCGCCGGGTTGCAACTGGTGACCGTGGTACAACGGATGGTCTCCGTGCGACGCAGCGCCCAGCAGCGAGAGACGACGTGAGCAGGCTCGCTGGTCTCGGGTACGCGGCCGGATGGCGGTTGCTGCGTTTCGCACCCGACGGCCTGGCCGTCCGGGCGTTCCGAGCCGGTGCCGACCTAGCCGCGCATCGGGATGGCCCAGGAACTTGCCAGTTACGCCGGAACCTGGCCCGAGTGGTGCCCCATGCCACCCCGGCGGAACTCGACGCGTTGGTCCGCGACGGGCTGCGTTCCTACGCCCGGTACTGGCGGGAGGTCTTCACGCTGCCATGGTCTGACCACGCCGCGTTGGTGGATCGGCTGGACAGTGCAATGGAGGGAGTCGAACACCTCGACGACGCGCTGGCCAGGGGCCGAGGAGTGGTGGTAGCACTGCCGCATAGCGGCAATTGGGATATGGCCGGGTTGTGGTTCGTCGGGCGGCACGGAGCATTCAGCACCGTTGTCGAGCGCTTGGCGCCCGAGGCGCTCTACCAGCGCTTTGTGGCTTATCGTGGCTCGCTGGGCTTCGACATAGTCCCGCTGACCGGGGACGAGACTCCGACCCGCCGGCTGTTGCACCGGCTGCGGGCCGGAGGAGTGGTGTGCTTGCTCGCCGACCGGGATCTCACTGGTGCCGGGATGGCCGTGGAGTTCTTCGGTGCCACCGCCCGGATGCCGTTAGGCCCCGCTCGGCTGGCCGCCGCTACCGGAGCCACGTTGTTGGTCGTCGGGTGCTGGTTCACCGCCGACGGTTGGGGGATTCGCTTCCACCCCCCGGTGCCCGTGCCGGATCGATCGGCGGTAATGCGGGCCACCCAGACGCTGGCGGACTGCTTCGCCACTGACATTGCAGCACATCCACAGGATTGGCACATGTTGCAGCCGTTGTGGATTGACGATCTGTCCGCCACACCGTTGCGTGACGCGGGATAGGGGGTCTTGTTGCGGATCGGGATGGTCTGCCCGTATTCCATCGCCGTGCCTGGCGGCGTGCAGGCGCACGTGCTGGGGTTGGCCACAGGTCTGCGCGGTCTCGGCCATCAGGTAGAGGTGCTCGCCCCGGCCGCGGCAGCCAGTACGTTGCCCGAGTTCGTCACCTCCGCAGGTCGCGCCGTGGGGGTGCCCTACAACGGGTCGATCGCCCCGCTGGCATTCGGCCCGGTCGCGCTGCACCGGACCCGACGTTGGCTCAATGACCACGATTTCGACTTGCTGCACTTACACGAGCCGGCCTCGCCGAGCCTTTCTTTGATCGCCCTGGCACTTGCCGACCGGCCGGTCGTGGCGACCTTTCATTTCGCCTCCGGGCGGTCCTGGGCGCTGAATGCGGCGCACGGTCTGCTGCAGCCCACGATGGAGAAGATCACTGCCCGGATCGCGGTCTCCCCGCTGGCCCGGCGGGTGCAGGTGGAATACCTCGGTGGTGACGCCGTGGAGATCCCGAACGGCGTAGACGTGTCGCATTTCGCCCGAGCTCAGCCCCTGCCTGGGTACCCGCGGATCGGCGGCACGATCGGCTTCGTGGGCCGCTTCGGCGAGACGCGCAAGGGCATGCCGGTGCTGCTGGCCGCCCTCCGCACCGTAGCCCAGACGCGGCCACACCTGAACCTGCTGGTAGTCGGTCGCGGGGACGCCGCGGCGCTGCTGCGTGCTGCCGGGTCGGCGCTGGCGTCCCGGATCCAGGTGTTGCCCGCGTTGGGCGACGAGGGTAAGGCTGCGGTGCTCGCCAGCGTGGACCTGCTGTGCGTACCGGCCATCGGCGGGGAGAGCTTCGGCATCGTGCTCAGCGAGGCGATGGCCGCCGGCGCCCCGGTAGTGGCCAGCGACCTCGATGCCTTCCGCCGCGTGCTCGACGGTGGTCAGGCTGGCGTGTTGGTCCCGGCGGGATCACCGGCCGCGCTGGCCACCGCCCTCGATGATCTGCTTGACGATCCGGGACGGCGCGCCACGTTGGCTGCTGCCGGCCGCCGCCGCGTGGCGATGTGGGACTGGCCGGTGGTGGCACGCCGGGTGCTACAAGTCTACGAGACAGCGGTGGCGGCCGATCCGCGCCGGCTCGCTTTCGGACCGGGCGCCGGACTGAGCCGGTACCGGCCTGGCTAGGGTCACGCGGTGCGAGTAACCCGGGTGGCGGTGATCGCAGCGGTGCTGGTCGCCGCGGCGGGTGCGGTGGGCGCGATGCGCGCGGCCACCCGGTTGGACCGGTTGCATGTGCGCACTGACGCGGCCTGGGCGGCTCTGGACGCCGCGTTGGGCAGTCGAGCGCATGCGTCCTTGGGAGTGCAGGGCGATGCTGCGCTTCGTCGCGCCGCCGACGCGGCACTGCTGGGCCGGTTTGATCCGGCCTTGCGGAGGGTCGGGCGCTGCCCCCACCGGGCCGCTGCGGCGGCCCGCGAGGACGTTGAGAACGAGCTGGGCCGGGTCCTCGCCGTACTCGACCGTCGTGGTCTCGAGTCCGCCTGTGTGGATCGACTGGCCGATGCGGAGCAGCGAGCGGTGATCGCTCGCCGGGTCTATAACGACGCGGTCCGCGACACTGTGGCGTTGCGCTCGCACCGCATGGTGCGCTGGATGCGGCTGGCTGGTACCGCCCCGCTGCCGCGCTACTTCGAGATCGTCGAACCGGCGTTGCCCAGTTACGGACTCGAGCTCGACGGCGCCGGGGCGTAGCGGGAGAAACGTCGGGTGAACACAGCGGTTCCGGACGTCAGCCCGCGCAGGTCGACAGCGTAGCGAAGCAACTCGGCTGCCGGGACCTCGGCACGGACCAGCATCCGGCCGGTGGAGTCGGTTTCGGTGCCCAGCACCCGACCTCGCCGCCCTGACAGATCTCCCAGCACGGTGCCCAAGTGGTCCTCGGGCATCCGCACTTCCACGTCGTCCAGCGGCTCCAGCGTGGCCACGCTGCCCTTCTCCGCAGCGTCCTTGAGCGCCAGCGCGCCCGCCATCTGGAAGGCTGCATCGGAGGAGTCCACGCTGTGCGCTTTGCCATCGACGAGCGTGACCCGGATATCTACCAGGGGAAACCCGCTGTTTGCGAGGCCACGTTCCATCTGCGCCCGGACGCCCTTCTCCACGCTCGGGATGAACTGGTGCGGGACGGCCCCACCGACCACCTTGTCCACGAATTCGAAGCCGGCCCCTTGCGGCAGCGGTTCCACCTCCACGTCGCACACCGCGTACTGACCGTGCCCACCAGACTGCTTGACGTGCCGCCCATGACCCTTGGACGGGCCGGCGAAGGTCTCCCGCAGCGGCACCGCGACCGGCTCAGTGTCCACGTCGGCGCCTGCGGCACGCAGCCGGGAAAGCACCACATCGGCATGCGCCTCGCCGGTGCACCACAGCACCATCTGATGGGTTTCGGCGTTGCGTTCCAGCCGTAGTGTCGGATCCGCGGCCACCAGCCGGCCCAGCCCCCGGGCCAACGCATCCTCATCGCTGCGGCTGCGGCCCACCACCGCGACCGGCAGCAACGGCTCCGGCATCGTCCACGGCGCCACCAGTAAGGGATCGTTGGGCGAGGACAGTGTGTCCCCGGTCTCGGCGGAGACCACCTTCGTTACCGCGCAGAGGTCACCGGCCACACAGTGCGGTACTTCGCTCAGTGTGCCGCCCAGCGGGGTGTAGACGTGCGCCACCCGCTCGTCGACGTCGTGGTCGGCATGCCCGCGGTCGGACAGTCCACGCCCGGAAACATGCACCGGACGATCCGGAAGCAATGTCCCCGAGAACACCCGTACCAGCGATACCCGGCCTTGGTAAGGGTCCACCGTGGTGCGTACCACCTCCGCAACAAGCGGTGCGGCAGGGTCGACGGCCACCACGGGATGAGCCGATCCGTCAGGACGCGTCACCGGGGGAGGAGCGTTCTTACCTGGCGCGGGAAAGGCGCCGGTCAGCACCTCGAGGAGCTCGGCGAGGCCCAGCCCGCTGCCGGCGCAGACGGGAATTACGGGGTGGAACGAGCCCCGATTGACCGCGGTCTCCAAATCCTCGATCAGCGCGTTGACGTCGAGATCCGCACCGTCGAGATAGCGGTCCATCAAGGACTCGTCCTCGCTCTCGGCGATGATCCCCTCGATGAGCTCGTTGCGCGCCACACCGACCTCGTCGGGATCCGCGGCGGTTGGCTCTCCTTCAGCTGGCGGGTATCCGCCGCGGTAGTCGAACAGTCGCTGCGACAGCAGCCCCACCAGCCCGGTCACCACGCCCGCTCCGTCGCGCACCGGCAGGTACAGCGGCAGCACCCCGCCACCGAAGGCGGCCCGGCAGGCAGCCGTCACCCCGTCGAGGTCGGCCCGCGGGTGGTCCAGCCGGCTCACTACCACCATCCGAGGCATTCCGATTTCGGCGCACTCCTGCCACAGGGCGACAGTGGCAGCGTCGACCCCATCGCCGGACGAGATCACGAACAGCGCCGCGTCCGCCGCCCGTAGCCCGGCCCGCAGCTCGCCCACGAAGTCTGCATAGCCCGGAGTATCCACCAGGTTGATCTTGATGTCGGCGTGTTGCAGTGGTGCGATGGCCAGCGTCACCGACCGTTGCTGGCGTACCGCGGCTGGGTCATGGTCGCACACTGTGGTGCCGTCGGCGATAGTGCCCGCGCGGCTGATCGCGCCAGTGGCCACCAGCAGCGCTTCCGCCAAGGTCGTCTTCCCCGCCCCGGAGGGCCCGACCAGGGCCACATTGCGTATTCGGGACGGGTCCTGCACCGCCACGGCCGAATCAGCACGCTCCGCGTTGCCCTTGGTGCCCATGGAACCCCCGCCCTCAGCTGTGCGGACCCTGTGGTCGATCTCACACCGGTGTGACGGTCGAGGCAACCCCTGTGCGGCTCTCATCCGCGACGTCGTCAGCCACCCGACGTAGGATCGGATCCTGTGTTCTTCAAATCCGCTGCTTGAGGGAGCGAACCGCTGTGCCCGCCGAGAAGACTGTGCCCGCCGAGAACCGCAACGTCGACCGCCAGCTCGGCACCGCACGGGTCAAGCGCGGGATGGCCGAGATGTTGAAGGGCGGTGTGATCATGGATGTGGTCACGCCGGAGCAGGCCAAGATCGCCGAGGACGCCGGCGCGGTGGCCGTCATGGCGCTGGAGCGCGTTCCCGCTGATATCCGCGCGCAGGGCGGCGTGGCCCGGATGAGCGATCCGGACATGATTGGGAAGATCATGGACGCGGTGTCCATCCCGGTGATGGCCAAGGCCCGCATCGGTCACTTCGTCGAGGCACAGGTGCTGCAGGCGATCGGTGTGGACTACATCGACGAGTCGGAGGTGCTGACCCCGGCCGATGAGGCGCACCATATCGACAAGTTCGCCTTCACGGTGCCTTTCGTGTGTGGCGCCACCAATCTCGGCGAGGCACTTCGCCGGATCTCCGAAGGTGCCGCCATGATCCGGTCTAAGGGTGAAGCCGGGACTGGCAACGTCGTCGAGGCGACCCGGCACATGCGCTCAATCCGGGCCGCGATCCGCTCGCTGGCAGGGATGCATTCTGAGGAGCTGCCTGCCGCTGCCAAGGAGCTAGCCGCTCCGCTGGAGCTGGTCCGCGAGGTTGCCGCGGCTGGCTCCTTGCCTGTGGTGTTATTCACCGCAGGTGGTATCGCCACTCCTGCCGACGCGGCGATGATGATGCAGCTCGGCGCCGAGGGACTGTTCGTCGGCTCAGGCATCTTCAAATCGGGTGACCCCGCCAAGCGAGCGGAAGCGATCGTCAAGGCGACCACGTTCCACGACGACCCCGAGATGGTGGCGAAGGTATCCCGAGGGTTGGGCGAACCGATGGTGGGAATCAATCTCAGCGATCTGCCGGACGGGCAGCGGCTGGCTCAGCGCGGCTGGTGACCACCGGCAACGGCGGGGCCGACGCCGAGGCGCTGCTGCTGTCGGCCACCGAGGGGGGGCGGCTGCGCACCCCGGGGCCCGAGAGCGGGGCCGCTCGGCTGTCCCGGATCACCCGAGGGACCCTGCTGGTGCATGCCGACCTGCACAATCACACCTTGCTCTCTGACGGTGCCGGCGACCCGGCGGCGGCGTTCCCCTCGATGCGCGACGCCGGCCTGGACGTCGCGGCGCTCACCGACCACGCGATTCGTGGCGCGGCGGTGGAGGGCACCGGCCTGGGCGGCACGCCGTGGATCGGGTTGGACCGGGCTGGCTGGCGGCGCACCGGGGAGATCGCCGACGCCCATGATCGGCCCGGCGAGTTCACCGCGATTCGCGGTTTCGAGTGGTCGCATCCGAGAATGGGGCACGTCAACGCCTGGTTCACCGATGACTTCACCGACGTCGCGACCCGTCAGGGGATGGCTCAGTTGTACTCCTGGTTGACCCAGGATGGCCGGCGCAACGGCGTTCGCGGCGCCACCGGGCTTGCCGGCTTCAACCACCCGGGACGAGAAGACGGCCGATTCGCCGGCTTTCGCTATGCGGCCACAGCCGCCGAGCAGATGGTCAGCCTGGAGATGTTCAACCGCGGCGACGACTACCTCTTCAAGGGCGTCGCGACCGGAGGCATCTCTCCCTTGGTGGCCTGCCTCAATGCCGGCTGGCGCACCGGGCTGCTTGGCGTCAGCGACGAGCACACCGCCAACTGGGGTTTGCAGCCCGGCACCGGACGCGGCGGCCTGTGGGTGATCGAGCACAGCAGGGCTGGGGTCGCTGAGGCATTGCGAGCCCGCCGGTTCTTCGCCACCCGGGTCGCCGGGCTGCGGGTGGACGCCACCGCCGGGGGGGTGCGAATGGGCTCGGTGCTGCCGCACCGCCAAGGATCCGTGGAGTTCGTCCTCGACGTCGACTGCGGGCCGTCGTGGGCTGGCCGCACGCTGCAGGTCCAGGTGCTGCGCCCGGACACACCGGTGCCCGTGGTGGCCGAGCGCGTCGACATCCGCTGTGGCGACGTCGCCCGCTTCACCGTGCCGATGAGCATCGCGGATGGCCACTGGACGGTGCTGCGCCTAGCCGACCCAGACGTCCCCAACAACACCGAAGCCCCGCTCAACCACCCCGCCAACAACCACGCCATCGCCTATACGAGCCCCTGGTTCCTACAACCCTGATCCAGGCAGGCGCTCCGCGGGACCGCGGTTCGGCTCCGAATGGGGATCTAGCCCGTCCGCAGACCGCCATTCGGCTCCGAATGGCGGTCTAGCCTGGTGCTGTGACGGTTGTGGGCGTGCTGGGGTTGCAGGGGGATGTGCGCGAGCATCTGCGGGCGGTGCGGGAGTGCGGGTTGGATAGCGTGCTGGTGCGGCGCCCAGAGGAGCTCGCTGAGGTAGATGCACTGATCCTTCCTGGCGGCGAGTCCACCACGATGAGCCGGCTGCTGGTCGCCTTTGATCTGATGGAACCGCTGCGAATCCGGCTCACCGAGGGAATGCCGGCCTACGGCTCGTGCGCGGGGATGATCCTGCTCTGCCGGGAGGTCCTTGACGGTCGGCCTGACCAGCGGCAACTCGCGGTGCTCGACGCGGTGGTGCGCCGTAACGCGTTCGGTCGGCAGGTCGATTCCTTCGAGGGCGATCTCGACTTCGTCGGTGTACCGGGAGGCCCGGTCCGTGCGGTGTTCATCCGCGCCCCGTGGGTCGAGCAGGTCGGCTGCGGCGTCGAGGTGCTGGCCAGGGTGCCCGACGTGGCAGCGGCCGGTAGTGCCGCCGGTAGGATCGTGGCGATTCGGCAGGGTTCCGTGCTGGCCACCGCGTTTCATCCCGAGCTGACCGGCGACCGGCGGGTGCACCAGCTCTTCTGCGAGATGGTCACAAGTCCCTTGGGGTGTAAGTAAAAGGCGGTGTAAGTAAAAGGCAACGGCATGCAGGCGAGACTGGCACGCGAGCAAGAGGAGCATGGGCAGGTATGAGCGGCCATTCAAAATGGGCGACCACCAAGCACAAGAAGGCCGTGGTCGACGCCAAGCGGGGCAAGCTCTTCGCTAAGTTGATCAAGAACATCGAGGTGGC
>JAICSB010000438.1 GCA_025937115.1 Pseudonocardiaceae bacterium
GACCTCGTCAAGGAACTGGACCTGCCCTGGGCACCGGCGCTGCTGCACGTCGGCGCCGACGGCACGGTGCTGGCCGGGCAGCCGGTGCCTTCTCCGGAGCTTCTCGACGAGCAGGTGACGAGCCTGCTGAACACCGCCCTGCACCGGCAAGGAGCGTGATGATCCAAGCTGACATCCCCCGGATCGACCAGCCCGGCTCCGACGCAGCGCCCCGCAGTGTGCAGTTCCTCGACGCATCGCCGGTGCGCCGTCGGGGGTTCCTGGCCGTCGTCGGCACGGCCGGCATGACGTTGGGACTCACCGTGCTGGGATGGATCCCGCTGGCCCGTCCGGCCAGGGCGGACCCAGGAAGTGAATATCTCGACTGCGGGCACTACCGCCACCGTCCGGGCTCACCGATCTGCTACGGCGCGCCCTACTCCGCTTCCTACTGCGGCTCCGACCGGTGGTTCAAGAGCGGCTGTTACGGAAACTGGAAAGACGGGCTCGACTGCTACCAACCGCGCACGATCTGCCGTGCCGGCGGCGAGGCCCGCAACGGCTGGCGCTGGAAGGACGGCGATACCGTCTACCGCTGCGCGGACGGCGAGGTCCACTACAGCGGAGCCCCGAACTTAGAACAGCTGATCTGCAGCGCGACGCTGTCCGGCGATTGATCACCCCAGATTGATCACCCCGCGCCTGCCACGCGCCACCTTCGGTCCCGTGCTGGTGACTGGTGCGGTGTCAGTGCTCGCTGCGGCGGCGCCGGTGATGCGCGAAGGCTGGCTACTGGCCTGGCTGCTGCTGGGTCTGACTGCTGGTTACGCGCTGTCCGGCTCGGCATGAAGCACTAACTCGGCGTACCTGCTGAGCTCGCCGGTCTGGCGAGGTTCGTCACGGGCGTACTTCACCGTCGGGCTGCTCGCCGGGGGACTCACCATCAGCACGCTGGCGGTGGCACTGGGCAGCCTGGTGCGGCCGGTCATGCCGCCGGCGGTGCGGGCAGGTTTGATCGTCGCGACAGCGCTGTTCGTGTTGGCCGGTGAGTGCGGGTTGCATCGCATCGCGCTGCCGCACCGTCGGTCCCAGGTGCCCTCCACGGTGATCGGCACCGGCGAGCAAGCCGGAGCGCTGCAGTTCGGCTTCGAGATGGGCACCGGCGTGCGCACCCATATGCCGAGCAACCTGCCCTACCTGCCGCTTATGGCGGTACTGCTGGTGGCCAACTGGGCCGCGGCGGTGGTTGCTGGGCTCGGCTTCGGCCTCGGACGCGCCGCGATGGCACTGGGTCGCCATCACAGCGGCGACGCCACCTGGTGGGACCGCCAGTGGCAGCACCACCAGCGCGCGCTGCGGATCACCCTCACACTGGCCGCGACCCTGCTCGCCACCCTGATCGCACTGTCCTGACCCCCTGGCGCGCAGCCCCCCTCTTCCCGAACTCCGCAGCAGCGCTCATCACAGCCGCGCGGACAGCTCTGCTGTGGAGTTCGGGAACGTCGGTGCACTGGAGGCCCGGCGCGACGGACTGCGGGGCCGGACCTACGAGGTGTCGATATCGCATTCGTGCAGGGGTTCGTCCGCGCGTAGCGCGCGGTTGAGGCGGCGGCCGATCAGCGACTCGAGCCGCGAGGGAGGGAGGCCACCGGCGGGCTTCTTGGCGACCAGGTCGTTCGCGGCGAGGGCGTGGCCGGCTGGCAAGGCGCAGCGAGCCACTATAGATCGGCCGAACAATGCACGCATCGGCGCAAGTTCGATCGCCACCTCGTCCTTGTCGACGGGGGCCGCGAGCGCCGACTCGACGTAGCGGACGCCCTCGACGAGCAGGCGCAGCTCGCTGGTGGTCACCGAGGCCGCTACGTCCGGGCCGAACATCTCGCGAGACAGCGTCACGTGCACCTCGATCACCCGCCCGCCGAGCGCGACCGCGGCCAGCCCCGGGAAGATCGTCCCCGAATGGTCGGATAACCCGGCGGCGCAGCCGTATCGCTCCCGGATCTCGGCTAGGACGTTGAGGCCGATCCGCTGCGGTGCGACCGGGTAGGCCGACGTGCACTGCAGGACCGCCAGCGGCCCGGCACCGCCATCGCGCAGCCGCGCGACCGCGCCGTCGAGCTCGGTCCAGCCGCTCATCCCGCTGGACAGCAGCACCGGCGCGCCGGTCTGGGCCACCGCATCCAGCAGCTGCGGGTTGGCGACCTCACCGGAGGCGACCTTCCATGCGGCGACGCCGACGCGGCGTAGCAGCTCGACCGCTTCCAGCGAAAACGGGGAGCTCAAGAACGCCAGACCGCGATCCTGCGCGTGCTGTCGAAGACCTGCCCACGCCTGTGGGCCGAACTCCATCCGCTTCCAGTACTCGTAGCGGGTGTCGTCGGCGTAGCTGAACTTGACCCGCCACGGCTCGTCGGTCCGGCTCTCGGCGGACGCGATGTGGGTCTGGAACTTCACCGCATCGGCGCCCGCGGCCGCGATCGCGTCAACGAACGCGTGCGCAGTGCCCAAGCTGCCGTCGTGGGCCTGGCCAACCTCTCCGATTAGCGCGACACGGTGGTCCCAGTCGAGTACAGTCACGCGACGCAGTCTCCAGTATTCCCGAATGGATGAAAAACATGACACAAACGGTGATTAGCGAGCGGGTTGCAGCGCTCGGTTACGATTATGGCGGCCAGGCGGCGCTGCGAGTAGCGGAGTGCAATCTCTGCGAGTCGCGGGAACACGCCGTCGAGGTCGCCGGACGTGACCGTTACGGCTACCCGGCCACCTTCGTGGTCTGCCGGCGTTGCGGGCTCGGCTACCTCTGCCCCCGGCTGAGCGCCACCCAGTACGCGCACTTCTACTCCGAGATCTATCGCCCGCTGGTGTCGGCCTACCACGGCCGCCGCATCGACGCCGAGACCGTGCAGCTGGAGCAGCGTGACTACGCCGCCGGGCTGGCCGCCTTCCTGCTCCCCCTGCTGCCGTCGACGCCGCGCACGATCCTCGACATCGGCGGCTCAACCGGAGTGGTCGCCAGCGTACTGGCGACACGCTGCAACGCGCGCGCAACCATCCTCGACCCGAGCCCGGATGAACTCGCCGTCGCGCGGGCCGGCGGTATGGAGACGATCGCGGGCCTGGTCGAGGACTTCGATCCGGGTGAGCGCAGCTGGGATCTGGTGTTGCTGTGCCAGACGATCGACCACCTCCTCGACGTCCGCGGAACCCTGGCGGCGCTGCACCGGATGACAGCCGCCGGCGGTCGCGCGTTCGTCGACATCGTCGACGTCGACGTCCTGGTGGACCGGACCGGCGATATCGAACGGGCGGTCAAGATCGATCATCCGTACTACCTGACCCGCTCCACCGCTGCCGCGTTGTTCACTCTCACCGGGTTCACGATCGTCGCTGAGCGACTCACCGATGACGGTCATCGAGGCTTCGTGCTGGCCCAGGGTCCCGCCGGCGAACCCAACTGGCCGGCACTAGCGGCCAGCGCAGCGCAGTTCGTCGCCAACGTCAGCTAACTGGGAGCGGCGTGGCGGCCGCTAGAGTCACCGACGTGCTTGATCGTCGCAAGAAGATCTGCGTCGTCGTCGCCAGCCGGGCCAATCTCGCCCGGATCACCACGGTCCTCGA
>JAICSB010000716.1 GCA_025937115.1 Pseudonocardiaceae bacterium
GGCCCATCTGGACACGGTGACGCCCTCGGACGATCCGCTGGCCGACCTGCTCGCGCTCGGCCGCGCCTATCGCGCCAGCGCGCTCGCCGACCCGCACCTGTACGCGGTGATGTTCGGTTCGCCGGTGCCCGGCTTCGAACCTGCCCCGGAGGATTACGCACACGCCGAAGCCACCTTCGCCCCTCTGCTCGACACGGTGCGCAGGGCGGTCGCGGCGGGTCTACTACGCGATGTCGCCCCGGAGCTGATCGCCACCGCGCTGTGGGCGAACGTGCACGGCCTGGTGTCACTGGAGCTGGGTTGCGCGGTGCCGGCTGGGGCCGGCGCACCCGGAGAGCTGTTCGAGGCCGCGATCCGCGCCACCCTCGACGGCTGGCGAAAATAGAGCTCGTGAGTGGCATTGAGTGCTGGAACACTGTTTGGCACTCACGAGCACTACGCTGCCGCGCATGGCTGCGGACATTGTGCCGATTGAGCTGTCGGTGACCGCTGGGGACTTGGTGACGCTGTGGGCGCCGCGCTGGCGTGCTGACGGTGAGGAGTGGGAGGCGTTCCTCGGCGACGAGGAGAACCTGTTCGCCTTCGCCGACGTCGCAGCGTTGGTCGGTTTCGTGCGCACCACCGGTGTTCACGATCTGGTCGACCATCCGGCCTGGGGGCTGGTCCCGCGATTGCCCGCGCCGGACCTGCGGCCCACGGACTCCCATCGTTACGACCTGGTCGGAGTACCTGAACTAGTCGCGCAGTCGCCGGACACCTGGGTGATCGGCGAGCTCGCCGACGTGGTGTCGATCGCCCGCTCGCTGGCCGATGTCTGCGGCCTGGACGTGGTGCACGAGGTGCTCGACTCCACTGCCGGGTTCGCCATGCTCGACGGTGGCACGCTGGCCTTCGGCGGTCGGGACGGCGCGCGGCGATGGGATGCGTTGTGCACCGTGATCGCACAGCGGTGGGACGAGGTGATCGACGCCGTCGACGGGTTGATTCGCAGCCCTGACGTCGACACGGCGGCGCTGGACGCAGCGGCGACCGAACTGTCCGAGGCGCAGTCCGCGCTTGAGGCACAGGAGGCGGACCTGGCGGCGACCGAAGCCGAGATCGCCGGCGATCCTGCGCTGGCGTTCTGGTCGGAGGTCGGTATCGACCCGATCCGGATCATCAGTGATCTGGGTGATCACTACACGCTGCGCTGCTACCTCGACGACGCGCCGGTCTTTCTCGGCAGGGGCGGACGCATCGACGTCTTCAGTTCGCCGCGTGCGCTGGCCCGCTACCTTACCGACACCCCGCAGGGCCACGACCTCGACGCGGTGTCCACCTGGCCGCAGGTGACCAAGCGTGCACAGGACCGTGAGCTGGCGGTAGCGGTTGACGACGGCAACACCTACGTGCTCGCCGGCTTGACCGACGACCTCGCCGGTGGTCCCGAGACGGTGGACCCCGGACAGCTGGAGCTGGCTGTGGAACTGATCACCGACGCCGAGCGGTGGGCTGGCTCGGACACCGCTGAAAAGGCGTTGACCAGCTCGGAGCCGCTGGGTTGGCTGGTCTCCTTCCTGGTGCGGCCGGACCCGACCCGGCTGGTGCCCGGTGCTCCCTTCGACACCGAAGCGGCCTCCTGGCGTGATCTCGTCGGCGGTTTCGAAGACCGGCTGCAGGTGCACTGAGCCTCCGGCGGTACGCCATAGTGCGATCTGGCCGGGAGATCACCACTGCGTAGCGTGGTCTCCCGGTTGCCGCAGCCGCTGCCGGGATGGTTAGGATTCGCGCCCACCAGGATCGGTCCGTTCCCCTTAGCGAAGGCCAAGCCCGTGACCAACACAGCGACGCAATCCTTCGATCGGATGCGCAGCATGCTCGTGCGCGCCGCCGAGATCCGCGA
>JAICSB010000121.1 GCA_025937115.1 Pseudonocardiaceae bacterium
ACCACGCGTCACCCACCCGGGAGGCCGCGGTACCCGCCGACACCCGCAACATCAAACCCACCTCGGCCACCGCCGAGTCATGCGCCTGCGAGTCATATGCACCCAGCGCCCGGGTGCGGGCCTGCGCGCTAGCCATGAACGAGGTCATCTCCCGGGTCTGCCGGGCTTGGGCCCAGGCGATGACGCGCTCCCATCCCCCGACCCGTTCCAGGGCCTCGAACTCGCAATGCGCAGGGTCAGTCTCGGCAGGTTGGGCCAGTAGATCGGCCAACATGCCGTCAGGAACGTACTCAGACCAGCGCACCGGCTCAACGGCGCCCGGTGGGTCCTCGACCAGGCAGTCGATGACCTCCTCGAGCGGCGCGATGTCTGGTGGCGGAGGCCACTCCAGAGTGCTAGTGTCGAACGTATGTTCGATGCTACTCGTTCCCGAGTGGGCACGCAAGAAGGACGTCAGTCAAGCGCTTTTGGAGGCCGCGGTGGGATGAGCACTTCACGACCCCTGCACGACGTGTTCGTCGAGCTGCGTGGGGATGGCAGGCGAACCTCGGCTGGCGGCTGCCCAGCAGTGTGAGCACCTTGTCCAGAGTGGAGAACTTTGACAGAATGTTTGGCAAGAACCTGGCAGGATAGGAATCACAGCTCGTCGAACTCGCTTGTCGGCTGGCAGGAACCATGCATACGATTTTCGGCGTGATTGAGCATCTGCGCTTGCAGTAAGGCTTGTCGAGCGGCCGCGCATTCACCTGTATGTTTCAAATATCGACTCTTCGAAGTACCTTTTGTTCAAAGTATGTTCACTCGCGAGCGTTAGAGTTAGGGGTACTGACATGGACGTTCGGTGGGAGGTGTGCCATCGCCAGCCGAGAAGTGGCGGCTTCGGCCGGGACGATCTGGAGCGTCGCTGTAGAGCATCCGGATCGCACCTCGGACGCCGCAGGAACGTCGACTGCCGTTCAAGACAATAGGGCGGTTATCATGCAACACGGTTGGAGAAATTGGTTGGGTATTTTCGCAGCTGCGACGGCCCTGGCTGGTGGACTAGCCTCGATCTTTCATCGCGACAACGCAACAGCGCTTCCGCAGCAGCGCTCGGATCGCTGCAGTGATGCGTGCCCCTGCGGGACCATCTGAAGCGCATAGAAAACGTTGAGTTCAAGCTCCCGAGAATCGACAACCCAGCCGATCCGCTCGCGGGCATCCGAGGAGATCAACCTGGCAAGGATCACGATGGCTTGCCACGGCCGGAGTTAGGTGCCGCCGGTCGCCGGCCTGGTCTGGACGGTCCAGCCCTGCCCGGGACCACGGGTTTTGCCCACGAGATCCCCGGTTGGCCGCAGTTGAGCACTTTGCTCCGGTATCGGTAACGGGGCAAGCGCAAGGGCCGATTACCACGTTGTGACACCGCTGCAGCGGCCATCAGCCAAAAGGCGCGGTCCGCCGGTGACCGGGTGCGTGCTCTTCCTCGGCCTGGTCTTCGGCTCGCAGTTGGTGTCCCCGTTTGGAGCCGTCACGCCAAGCACGCCGATTAATGACACCGCAGCTTCGCTGACGCTGGCTTTCCCAACAACGTCGCCTGCTGATCAAGAGGCCGCCTTTGCAGTGCTCACCGCGAACATTGCTCACTACCGGAGCATCTTCGAGCAAAGCCAGGCCATCATCGGCCTTGCCCAGCACGCCAACGGCGAGGAGGCTGTGGTAGCGATGGCGGACCCAAATTCCGCCACTGCACGGTTCCAGCACTACCGCAAAAACTCGGACCCAGAGTTTGACATGAGTTTCCTTGATGCATTTAGGCAGGCGGACAGGCACTTTACGGCGAATGATGAACCGCAGGCAATCCGTGACTGGGTGGACGACATGAGCTTTATGCACGACGACTTGAGCCGATGGGTGCACGTCGCCGTCGACTACCACAGTTCGCAGGCCGATGTGGACGCTGCAGCCGAGACGGTGCGCCAGGACCTGGCGAAGGCGCAAGCGGACGCACGCGCTGTTCAGCAGGGTTGAAAACCCTCGTCTTCATGATTTCCGGCCTCGGCGAGGTTCTCAGGTGAGCCACCGCCAAGCAACCGCACACTGAGCAACGCGTTCAGCGGGCTGGCGCGGCGCGCGAAGTCCGGCGCAGCACAACCAGGGTGACGGCCAGCAGAGCAACCCCGCACAGCAGCATCGCCAGCGGCACACCCAGCGAGTCGGCGAAGAAGTGCCCGATTGTCCAGGGCAGGTAACCGAACCCGCCGACGAGACCGACGATGGTCAGCGGCGTCCGAACGGTTGCCACTCCCACCGCCACGAGCACAGCCGATGCGGCCAAGCCGAGCAGCGGGGCGGCATCGGACCAGTCGTCCGCAGTGATTGCTGCCCCAACTAGCACCGCGACACCGCCACCCACCAGGGCCAGGACAGGTGGAGGCAGCACTGCCAGCCAGCCCGCAGCTACCCATGCGGCTCCTGCGGCGGCGACCGCCAGCCCGACCGCAGCTGGGCCACCAGCGATATCCGCGGCGCCACCGGCGGCGGCGAGCACACCTGCCAGGCAGGCGAGGTGCTGCGCCGGCCGATCCCGCAGCCGCCACAGCAGCCCCGCCTGCACGGCCGCCGCCGCCCCTGCCGACAGCCACACCACGGACTCCCCGGCGTGTGCAACGTCCCATGCGAACTGACTGGCGAGCGCTGCCACGGCAGCCGAGGAAGCGAACCACAGCGCACCGCGCAGCCTGATCAGTGCGAGTTCCGATCCGTCAGCAATCCGGGCCCCGACAAGCCAGGTGATGGCAGCGACGAGGGCGAACAGCCCGAGCCGGCCGGCAGTGGGCACTTCGCGCCAGTACTGGATGCCGAGCGTCACCGCCCCCGACAGCGCCAGCAACCCGCCCAGATAGCCCAGCGCCTCGGTCACCGGCAGCCGGCAACCACCTGGTTCCCGGACCTCCTCGGCGGCGAGCACCGCCTGCGCCTGGTCGGCGCTGAGGATCCGAGCTTCGACGGCACGCTGCAGCGCCCCGGCAAGGTCGTCGGGACGGCCGTTGCGCTGCGAAGTCATACCGAGCTCCTCGCCGTCGGCGACCTAGGTGATCCCAGTATCCGCCGTCGAAGACCCTCATCCACGGGACAGCAACACCCGGCCGATGAGCAGGACGCCGCTGGCGGCACTCACGACTAGCACCGCGCGCCGCGTCCAGCCGTTGTCGAGCAGTCGGCGCGCCGGACCGGAGAGCGCGAACCCGACCAGCAGGAAAGGCGTGAGCAGGAGGGTACGCGCTAACGACTCGCTGGTGATCTGACCCACAGCAGCCAGCGCGATGATCGAGGTCACCGACCCCAGGACGAAGTAGCCGCCGAGAGTGGCGCGGACCCGTGGGCCAGCCGCGTCTTGGTACAGCAGCGCGATGGGGGGTCCGCCGATCGACGCTGCGGTACCCCCAGCCCCGCTGGCCAGGCCGGCCAGCATGAGCGAGGCGGGTCGAGGACGTGGGCGCCAGGCCAATAACGAGAGCACCACGCAAGCGAGCACGCTGAGCCCGACCAGGAGGCTGAAAACTCGTTGCGACAGCGCCACCACGGCGAGCACGCCGAGTCCCGTGCCGGGCAGCCGGCCCAGCATCGCCCAGCCGATCCCGGGCCAGTCGGCGTGGCGTCCGTCCCGGATCACCGCGAGCACGGCGTGCCCGGACGTCAGTAAGATCAACGGGACCGGCACGAGCAAGGGGTCGACCAACACCAGCAATGGTGCCGCCACCAGGGCCATCCCGTACCCCACCGCGCCCTGCACCAGCGCACTCACCGCGATCACCAGGCCGGCTGCGATGATCATGAGATCACTCGTTCGATAGGCTGTCTAGTCGCAGCGCGTCGCGCGACGTCCTCAGATAGTGGCACCGATTCGCGCGGACCATGTGTTGCGCCCAGTATGAGTGGTGTGCTCACTATGACTTTGAACAACAACGTACAGATCCCTCAGCTCGGCTTCGGCGTGTTCCAGGTGCCGCCGCAGGACGCTGAGCGTGTGGTGTCCACCGCACTGGAGACGGGGTACCGCAGCATCGACACTGCGGCGGCTTATCAGAACGAAGAGGGTGTCGGGAGGGCGATCGCGTCCAGCGGGCTACCCCGCGACGAGATCTTCGTGGCAACGAAGCTGTGGAACGCCAATCACGGCTATGACCAGGCGTTGCGTGCTTTCGACGCCAGCACGCAACGCCTGGGCTTGGATACCGTGGACCTCTACCTCATCCACTGGCCGGTGCCCACCGCCGACCGGTACGTCGAAACCTGGAAGGCGCTGGAGAAGCTGGCCGCGGACGGCCGGGTGCGCGCGATCGGAGTGTCCAACTTCACCGTCGAGCACCTGCGACGGCTGTTCGCCGAAACCGGCACGGTGCCCGCCGTCAACCAGATTGAGCTGCACCCGCACTTCCAGCAGACCGAGCTGCGCGCGGAGCACGCAGCGCACGGGATCGCCACCGAGGCGTGGAGCCCGTTGGGCCAAGGTGCGGCGCTGTCCGACGCCACCATCACCGGGCTCGCCAAGCGGCACGATGTGACTCCGGCGCAGGTGGTGCTGCGCTGGCACCTGCAGCTCGGCAATATCGTGATCCCCAAGTCGGTGACCCCTGCGCGGATCCGCGAGAACTTCGACGTCTTCACCTTCGACCTCTCCACCGGAGACCTCTCCGCCATCGCCGACCTAGACACGGATCGCCGCATCGGCCCTGACCCCGCCACCTTCGACATGCGCTAACGCGCTCGTGAGTGGTTAGCAGCGCCATAACACTGTTTCCCACTCACGAGGTAATGGCGGCGAGGAGGGTGGTGAGGGGGCGGGTTTGGGCGTTGTGGCCCATCAGGCCGATCCGCCAACCCGTCCCCGCTAGTGGACCTAGGCCGCCACCGACCTCGATGCCGAAGTCCTCCCGCAATGCCTTGCGCGCTGCGGCGTCGACCACGCCGTCCGGCAGCCGGGCTGCGGTGAGCTGCGGCAACCGGTGGCCTTGCTCGGCGAACACTTCGAAACCGAGCTCAGGCAGCGCCGCCTGGAGGCGCTCCCCCACCTGGGCGTGGCGCTCCCACACCGCTGGCAGTCCCTCGGCCAGCAACCGGCCCAGACCCGCGTGCACCGAAGAGATCAGCGTGGAACTCGCGGTGTGGTGGTAGCGAGGCGGATCGCCCTGGTAGTAGGCATCCAGCAGGCTCAGGTCCAGGTAGAACGAGCAGACCGGCCGTTCCCGGTCCCGGATCCGTTGCACGGCCCGCTCGGACAGGGTCACCGGCGCGATTCCCGACGGTGCACCCAGGCACTTCTGGGTCGCCGAGTAGCAGGCGTCGACGCCCCAGGCGTCGACTTCGACCGGAATCCCGCCCAGCGAGGTGACGGTGTCCACCAGCAGCAGCGTGTCGGTGTTCTGCAGTTCGCGTAGCGGGGCGATCTGATTGCGCACCCCGGTGGAGGTCTCGGCGTGCACCACCGCGACGAGCCGGGCCTGCGGTGCCTGACGCTGGGCGTCGAGCAGCTGTTCGGGATCCAGCGGCCGTCCCCAGGGGGCATGGACAGCACGCACCTGCGCACCCAGCCGGCGAGCCACCTCACACAGCCGCTCGCCGAAGTAACCGTTGACCCCGACAATGGCCAGGTCATCGGGTTCCAGCAGGCTAGCCAGGCACGCTTCCATCCCCGCCGACCCGGTGCCGCTCACCGGCAGGGTAAGGCGGTTGCGGGTGCCGAAGACGGTCCGCAGTCGTTGCGCGGTGTCGGCCACCAGGGTGAGGAACTCGGGATCCAGATGGCCGAGCACTGGCCGACTCAGCGCCTCCATGGCCTCCGGGTAGGGATTCGACGGTCCGGGTCCGAGGAGCAGCCGATCAGAGTGCACACCCTCGATCTTGCCACGGCTGTCGTAGTGTCGCCCCGATGGACAGCTTGCGCAGCGTGCAGCAGTGGCCGGTCGATACGGTGGCCGCCGCCGTGGTGGACGCCTCCGGTGCGATGGTGGGCAGCCACGGCCCGCAGGACCACCCATTTCAACTCGCTTCGGTGACCAAGCTGCTGTCCAGCTATGCGGTGCTGCTGGCCGTGCAGGAGGGCGCGCTGGACTGGCAGCAGCCGGCCGGGCCGCCCGGCTCCACCGTGCGCCACCTCATTTCGCACGCCTCCGGACTGGAATACGACACTCCGCAGGTTTCGGCAGCGCCGGGAACCAAGCGGATCTACTCCAACACCGGGTTCGTGGCGCTGGCCGACGCGGTGGTGTCGTCGTGTGACATTAGCTTCGCTGATTACCTGGCCGAAGGGGTGTTCCAACCGCTGGGAATGACCGCGACACAGCTACCGGGTTCCGCCGCCGCCGGTGCCGTGTCCACCTGCGCGGACCTGGCCCGGTTCGCCGCGGAGCTGCAGGCGCCGAGGCTGCTGGCGCCGGAGATTCTGGCCGAGGCGACCCAGGTGAGCTACCCGGGACTGGACGGGATCGTGCCCGGCTTCGGGTTGCAGCGTCCCAACGACTGGGGGTTGGGCTTCGAGCTGCGGTCGCGCAAGAACCCACACTGGACGGGTAGCCGGAACTCGCCAGAGACCTTCGGGCACTTCGGGCGGTCCGGGACATTCCTGTGGGTGGATCCGGTAGCCGGCGCGGCCTGCATCGCGCTCACCGACCGCGACTTCGGCCCCTGGTCCCGCGACACCTGGCCCCCCTTCTCCGACGCCGTGCTCGCCCAGTTCGCCGGCCGCTAGACAGAACCCTGAAGTTCGGGAACGGTGGAGCGGTGCGTCGGGACTAGGGCTGCAGGAGCTGGAAGTGGGCGCCCTGGTCGTCGATGCACTCGGCGAGGCGGCCATAGGGCTGCTGTTGTGTTTCTCCGGCCTGGCCGCCGTGGTCGCGAACGGCGGTGAGGGCGGCGGCCAGGTCGTCGACCTGGTAGACCGGCTCGATCCCTGGGCTCGCCGCGCCCGCCGTGCATGCCTGCGGGCGGGGAGGTGCCCTCGATCTGCCAGCCGTCGGCGACCCGACCGGGGCGGAAGGTCCAGCCCAGTACGGCGCCGTAGAACGCCCGGGCCCGTGCGGTGCCGGCGACGGCGTGGGTGAGGTAAGCGAGATCACCGTGTCGCGAAGTCGGTGTCTCGGTGGGTGACGAGGCGATCATCCAGCGATGCCCGGACGGATCGACTACGACGGCGTTTCGGCCGTAGCCGTAGTCGGCGGCCGCGCGCTCCAGCCGAGCCCCCGCCTCGACCGCGTCGAGCACAGTGGCATCGACCGCGTCGGGTGCGCCGACCCGTAGGTACAGCGATTGGCTGGGACCGCCGCGGGTCCGCGGCGACAACAGGCCGATCTCGCCGAACTCGTCGGCGAGCATGAGCACCGAATCACCGATGGTCAGTTCGGCGTGCCCGATCCGGCCGTCCTCCATCACGATCGGCTCACCGCGGCGCCGGGCGCCGAAGGCACTCTCATAGAAATCCAGCGCGCTGCGAGCGTCATTGACGGCGAGGTAGCTACCCAGGGTGTGCTGCGTCTCGACGGCAGTGGTCATCGGAGTTCCTTCCGGGGATAGCAGGGCGCCCTCCAGCCGGGAGCGCAGCTCTGCGGCGAACGCCGGATCGGGATCGGCCGCCCGATAAACCACCCGGAACGCGGCGCGGGCGCGAACCAGAAGAACCTCGGTGGCATGCACGGTGCGTCCGAGGTGCTCGGCGACCTGCGCGACCGGCAGACCGTCGAGGTAGCGCAGGGTCAGCGCGGCCCGGTGGTGCGGGCCCAGCGCGTCGAGCACCTGATGGGCCGCCACGGCGTCGATCTCGACATCCCACGGGTCGTCGCTCTCGCCGACGGCGGCGTGTACCAGGCTGCTTGCGGGCCGCGGTGACCGCCGCGAGGAAGGTCTCCGCGGTGAGGTCCTGGGCCAGTGTGCGGTCCCGGCAGCGGGATAGCAAGTACCCGTGGACCTGGGGCAACGCGGTGTCATAGATGTCCAGCAAGCCCAACGCCGAGTCCGGCGGCACCCGTGGTTGCTCGCTCACACCCTTATCGTCGTCTCGGAACCCGGTTCTCTGACGGGGTAGCCCCCCAAGTTTCTGGCGTCGGGGGCCGCCGTGGCCGCATGCTCGCTGGTATGGCGGAGTTCCGGATGAAATCCCGCGCGCTGTTCACCTCGCGGCGGGTCCTCGCCTCGGCGACGGTCAGCGTCTCGGTGGTCATCGAATCTGCGCGACAACGATCGCGCGCTGAGGCCGAACACCGCTGCGCCGCGGAACCCGCCGATCGCCCGGAGCTTCGTGCGCAATGGTGTGCCCTCCCGAAGTCGATCCGACCGGACGAGTGGGTCACCGAGACCGGCGTCAAGGATGTCCCGATTCCCTGGTGCTGATCGCCGAAACGCAGCGACGCCGGGAGGGCTACTACCCCTGCGGCTCATGAGATCACCCCGCGCGCCACGTCCATGATCGCCGTTTGTGTGCCGAGGACGACACGTCGTGTCGCTGTTGGCAGGTGAGTCGCCGGAGGGAGTTGCACCCTCCGGCGCTCGTTGAACCGTGCGTGACACTCTCGCGTCACACGGCTCCCGTCGCCCAGCCGACGGGGTGGGCACCGGCTTTCCAGTGGGCGAACAGGCCGGGGTACGCGC
>JAICSB010000726.1 GCA_025937115.1 Pseudonocardiaceae bacterium
AGGTCGAACGGGCGCTGACCGCATTGCGCCAACCGCATCCCGCCGACCCACGCCGGGAACTGCTGACCACCGGGCAGTGGCTGCAGCACTGGCTGGCCACCTTGCTGCACGAGCTGTGCCTGGATGACGTGCAGACCACCTTGGTGATCCTGGCCCGCACCCCCACCCGCTCCGGCCGGGCCCGCGCCGCCTCGACCCTGCATCGCATCCGGGCGACCCTGCGGGTAGCGCTCAACGCCGCGATGCGACGGGGCCTGATCGAGGCTAACCCGGCCCGCTACGTGGAGCTGCCCCCCGCGTCACGACCCAGTGCGGTGGTGTGGACTCAGGCACGGGTGGCGCACTGGCGCGCCACCGGCGAGCACCCCCCGGGTCGCAGTCTGGACTGCCCACCAGACCGCGCAGTTCCTCCGCTACATCCACCAGCACCGCCTCTACCCGCTGTTCCGGCTGATCACCCTGGTCGGACTGCGCCGCGGCGAGGCCTGTGCATTGCTGGCGCGATGTGGACTTGCACCACCGGGCGCTGCTGGTCTGCCGGCAACTCCAGCAGCACGGTGGCGAGCTCACCGTCTGCGACATTAAGACCGCCAGCAGCGTCCGCATGATCGCACTCGACCGGCTCACCGTCACGGTCCTGCGCCGGCACTACGCCACCACCGCCTTCGAGGGCCCTGTGGGCGGGTTCGTCTTCACCAACCTGCGCGGTGACCCGATCAAACCCGACCGGCTCGGCGAGCTGTTCCACCGCCTGGTCCGGGACGCCGAGCTGCCGCCGATCCGGCTGCACGACCTGCGCCACGGCGCGGCCAGCCAGTTTGGCCGCCGGTAACGACCTCAAAACCGTGCAGACGATGCTCGGCCACTCCAGCATCGTGCTTACCGCCGACACCTACACCAGCGTGCTCCCCGACCTCGCCCACCACGCCGCCGAGGCCACCGCGCGGCTGGTCCTCACCTCCGCTGGCACCACCTCCCGTGCCATCCGCAACGGCCACCACACCATCGACAAACGGCTAACCAAACGACCGCCACGTGTCACCATCCAGCCACAGCGATCAACACCGCTCTGCCGCCTCTGACGATTCGCCCGCGGATCCGAGCGAGCAGGAGCACGAGAAAGGGTGATTGGGGCCGACCAGCCTGGATCGATGTCACGAGATGCGAGCGTTGGCAACTCGGTGTCATGGCCCCACGTCGGCCCCACACAAGATCACCAAAACTAGGCCAAGATCCACCACGGTGCCCGAAGACGCAGGCCAAGACCTATATCGATCTTGTGGGCCGCCTGGGGATCGAACCCAGAACCCAAGGATTAAAAGCTCCGAATGTCGCGTAGTGTCGGGTAATGACGATTAAGGTCGGTAGATGCACGTCAGCGGTCATCCTGGCCGGTTTCGAGTGTCGCTTAGTGCCGGGGTAGTGCCGGGTTCGCACGAAACTGCGGAGCCCGATATGAGCCCGCTGTCGGTCGTTGGTCACCGGCTTACACCACATAGACTCCACCGTAGGCCTTTGGCGGCGAGGCTGCCAGTCATCGTGATCTGTTTGCCGCACATTCGAGTCTCCAAGAGAACCGAGTCTACGATACTGACGTTATCTTTCGGTGGTTGCGCTGCCGGAAACCTATCAGCACCAAGCGGCTCAGAGCGATCTTTCCGCTGAATGCCCCAACCTGGGGCTAGGATCGGTTGGAGTCGAGATGGCGTCCGCTCATGCCGATGAGCCCGTGGTCGAGGTAGATGCGGTTCTCGTTACACCCCAGCTCGTCCAGTCGTTGGCATGGGGCGGTGAGTTCCTGGGCGTCGGTGGAGCAGTGGGTAACCGATCAA
>JAICSB010000341.1 GCA_025937115.1 Pseudonocardiaceae bacterium
GATCGCGGTTTGCACGCCATTGCCGATCGCGACCAGCAGGATTACCGCCGCGACTCCGATGATGATGCCGAGCATGGTCAGTGCAGAGCGCAGCCGGTGGGTGCGCAACCCGCGCAGCGCGATGCGCAGCGCTTCCCACAAGTTCATTTTCTGACCTTTGCCGGGGTCCACTGCTCCAGGCGGTACTGAGGACAACCCAAGACATAACCGTTCATCGGCGTTTGGCGCAAGGACGCAAACGCTGAAAGCGGATAACCAGAACATACCTACCCAATCACGCTCTTAAGGTTAGGCACGTGTGATTGAGTACCATTCCGGGGTGGTCACCGTGGTCGGTCGCGCTGGAGGGCACCCGTAGCCGCGAGACAACGAGGCGCCAAGGCAGGTCGGCGAGCTGCTCCACGATAGGTGCCCAGCAAGCCCTGGTCACCCGCAGGGTGTCTCACACGGCGCGCCGTCTCGACTGGGTTGTGGGCAGCGAGGAGTGTGCGGATGTGGGATTCGATTTGGCTAGCCTCCTCCATGCCCGGCGCGGGTCAGGCTATGAGTTGCACGCCCAGTATCTCAATCCCCAGTTGCCGCGGGTGCTGCACGCGATCGGCTTCGACAAGGTGTATGCGCGAGCCGAGGGCGCCTACCTGTATGACCGCGGGGGCAACCGGTATCTGGACTTTCTTGCCGGTTTCGGGGCGGCTGGGATTGGGCGTAACCATCCGGTGGTACGCCAGGCGCTGCGTGATGTCCTTAACACAGAGCTGGCCGACCTTGTGCAGCTCGACTGCGCGCTATTGCCCGGACTGCTCGCAGAGCAGTTACTTGCCCACGCGCCGGGGCTCGACCGGGTGTATTTTTGCAACAGCGGCACCGAGGCAGTAGAGGCGGCGTTGAAGTTCGCCCGCTGCGCCACCGGCCGGCCGCGAATTATCTACTGTGATCATGGCTTCCACGGGCTTACCGCTGGTTCGCTGTCAGTCAACGGCGCAGAAGAGTTCCGCCGCGGGTTCGGCCCGCTGCTGCCTGACACGGCCATTCCCTTCGGTGATCTCGACGCACTGGCGAGTGAGCTGCGGCGGGGTGATGTCGCAGCGTTGCTGGTCGAGCCAATCCAGGGCAAAGGCGTGCACGTGCCACCAGAGGGCTTCCTGGTCGCCGCCCAGCAACTGGCGCGCGAGCGCGGCACGCTGTTGATTTGCGACGAGGTGCAGACCGGGATGGGTCGGACCGGCCGGTTCTTCGGCTACCAGCATGAGGGCCTCGACCCGGACATTGTCACGGTGGCGAAGGCACTGTCCGGCGGGTTCATCCCCGTCGGAGCCACCCTCACCAAAGGGTGGATCTTCGGGAAGGTCTACGGGTCGATGGATCGAGTGTTAGTACATGACTCGACGTTCGGCGCAAACGCAGCGGCCATGGCTGCTGGACTGGCCACCCTGGCGGTGATCGAGGATGAGGCGTTGGTCGAGAACGCTGAGCGGACCGGGCGATTGCTGCGTGACGCACTCGCCGCCATGATCGAACATTATGAGCTGCTTGCCGAAGTGCGTGGTCGTGGACTGATGATCGGGCTGGAGTTCGCCAAGCCACGTTCGTGGCGGCTGCGGACCCACTGGGCCATCTTGCAATCGGCCAGGCAAGGGTTATTCGCACAGGCCGTGGTCATGGCAGTGTTCGCGCGCCACCGTGTTCTCACGCAGGTCGCTGGCGATCATCTGGAAGTAATCAAGCTGCTGCCGCCGCTGACGGTCGGTGAGGCCGAAGTTGCCTGGTTCCTCGACGCATTCACCGACGTGATGGATGACGCGCACCGCAGCGGCGGGCTGTTATGGGACTTCGGTCAGACACTCATCAGGCAAGCACGCTTTCGCTGAGCCGAGTGCCTGCGGCATAGCACCAGCTCCGCGCTGTTCACCACCACTGCACTACACAGCGGTGATCAACGTCGGGACGTAAGCGGTTGGCCGCACCCCGGCAATGTCGTGCTCGCGCTGTGTTCTGCCTGGACTTGCGCGCAGCGGGCTGCTATTGGCAGCCGTGCCGAGGTCATCCACCAACGTGGCCGAGTCTAAGAGGCCGGAACAGCCCCCGGTTCGACCTGCGAAACGGGTAGCGGCGGCTCAGGCAGACCCGCAGCGTCTCCTCCAGCCATGATGTCACGCTGACCGGTCCAACGACTCGCTCGGCGCTCGCCACAGGCCGTCTCGCCAGAACATGACCTGCTCACCGGCACGCTGCCCGACCCGGTAGGTCAATGTTGCCGGGTCACGGCAGGTCCCGTAGCGCCCTGCGATCGAGCGATGAGCGTCGAACAGACCGTCGGTGGCGAAGGTCGAGTGGCATGCGGAGCAGTGCGCTGTGCGGGCCCCCGTCCATACGGCGCTGCACCCGCTGCAGGAGTGCGGACCATGCGGTGCGGCGAAACCACGAGGGCTTGCATTGACCTGACCGCCGTTGGTGGATCCCTTGACGCCGCCGCCAGCGCCGGGGAGCGCCCACGGCTCGAAATCCAGAGGTTCTTGGTCTACGTTCACCCCGACTCCTCCTCTGGCACCCTCGGAGCACTATCCGCGGGTGAGCCGGGCAGACGGGTCAGGCACGCCGATGCACCATGCGGACGGCTCGGTGAGACAACGACGACGGAGCCCGCGACGCCCCTCGACCCCGGTTGGACGTTCCGGTGATGGTCGCCTTATGGGTCGCTGGGCAAGGCTTGCGTCGGCATCCGCGCGAATAGCGGCACGTGCGGATGTGTCGAGCACTCTCGCTGGGCGCGGTGTCACCAGCGTTCGGTTACCTTCGGCATCATCTTCTTGCGGCGAGCAGTAGTGCCCGACGCCGTTCACAGCGAGTAGGAGCCCGGACGCGTGGGCGCCCTTGCGGTGACCCCTCTTTACGGTGAGCAGGATTCCTGCTGGGCGTAGCAGCGCAGCGGCGGTTCGGAACTCACGGGTGGGTAGGTGAGTCCGACGATGTTGGGTACGAAGGTGGCGTAGATGGTGGCGAAGTGGACGGCGAAGGAATCGACGGTCACACCGGGCAGGAACGGCTGGCCGCATACGCTGCGGTTGATTCGAGACGGGTCAGCGGGCCCGGGATGGGTGAAAGCGTCCACAACCACGGCGTAGGCCACGGCGTCCGCGAGGGCCTGGAAGTGCTCGACGACCCGGACCGGACAGATGCTCTGGATTGGCACGTTGGTGGCGCCGTCGCCCTGAGCGGAGACCGACTTGGGAAGTTGCGGGATGGCGAGGTCGTCGGTCAGTGAGTACACGCTGGTGTAGCTCACGTCGCCCGGGGTCTCGTCGTCGGCGTTGAGGGCCTTGAGGAAGTTCGAGCCGATGGAAAACTGCCGCAGCGCCGGGACACACGAACCCGTGGCGCAGACCGTGTTGGCGCCGGCCGTGCCGTGGTAGGCGGCTTCCAATCCGACCATGTCGTCGACTGAGTTGCGGACATCAGGCCAGAACTTGATCGCCCACCGTGCCTCCAGCGGCCCCTGTGAGTGCGCCAAAATGTCGACCTTGGAGTGGTAGTGGTCGCGCATCTGGCGCACGGCGTAGACGACGTACTCCGTCGAGATCTGGATGTCGGTCAGTGCCCGGTCGGGCAGATCCACGGTGCACACATCGAAGCCGCTGTGGTTCAGCGCGGGCACGTAGTTCCAGTCCCAGCTTTCCGGCCCGGTCGAGGTGATTCCGTGCATGAGCAGCACCGGCTCATGGCCCGCTGGTGACGGCGTGTCGTGACAACGCAGCGCCGCAGCTAGCGCCGCCGTAGGAGTCGCCAGAGGCGGCCCGCTCTGGGTGGCATCGACCATCGCTTGCGCGGGCAGGGCAAAGACCAACATCGACAACAGCGGGAGTGCCAGCAACACACGCCGAACCATGCCAGCTCCTTGGCCAACGTCGGCGCGGGCCGCCAGCAACCGACAGCCCCACCAGCCGAGGGATGGACGCCCGAGACTGCAGCCGGTCCGCACTCACCACGATCACAATCCAGCCACTTCAACGAACCTGCCAGGACGGAGTGACGTATCAGGCGTCCGGCAACGGCAACGGCAGTCCCTGACAGCGACCGCCCCTACAGCTCCACTAGCGCCGAGACAGCTATCGGCTCGCGGTCGAGCAGGCCAGTCGCGTGGCGGGCCTATCTGATGGCGGCGCCGGTTTTGGGGTCGAAGAAGTACAGCCGCTGGAGGTCCACGCCGATCCGGGCGGGTGCGCCCTGCTGTAGGGCGGCGCGGCGATCCAGGCGCACCGTCAGCGGCAGCGAGGTGGCGTCGCCGTTGATGGTGAGGTACACGAGGAGCTCAGATCCCAGCGACTCGGCTCGCGCCACGGTCGCCTGGATGACCCCGTGTGCGCCCTCGCGTAGGTCCTCGGTGGACACGAAGTCCTCCGGGCGTAGGCCCAGCACA
>JAICSB010000642.1 GCA_025937115.1 Pseudonocardiaceae bacterium
GGGCGGAAGCTGCCGGTCAAGCCTTGCAGCCACCCCGTGAGGTAGGGACCCAGGAAGCCGCTGAGGTTGCCGAAGGAGTTGATCAGGCCGATGCCGGCGGCTGCGCCGACCCCGGTGAGAAAGGCATTCGGCAGCTGCCAGAACACCGGGATGGCCGAGTACACCCCGATCGCGCAGACGGTGATGCAGATCATCACGAGCAGCGGGGAGTTCATGTACAGCGCGGCGGCGATCGCCACCGCACCGACGAAGGCGGCGATCGCGACGTGTCCGGCCCGTTCGCCGGTGCGGTCGGAGTGCCGCGCCCACAGAACCATCGCCACTGACGCTGCCGCGTACGGGACCGCGGTGATCAGCCCGATCTCGACCAGGGAGAACGCCACCTGGAACTGCTTCTGAAATCCCTTGATCACTTGGGGTAGGAAAAACGCCAGAACATAGAGGCCGTACACGATCCCGAAGTAGACGACGCTGAGCGCGATCACCCGCGGATCTATCAGCGCCGCCCGCACGGGTACCTCGCGGGCGTCCTCCTCGGCGATTCGCGCCTCCAGCGCGGAGCTTTCCTGCTCGGTGAGCCACTTCGCCTGGCCTGGGCGACTGGGCAGAAACGCCAGGACCAACACGCCTAGCAGGACCGCGGGTACACCTTCGACGAAGAACATGAATCGCCAGCCCGCATCGAATCCCAGCACTCCGTCGCCGTTCTGGATCAGCAGCGTGGACAACGGGCTACCGATCACCGACGACAGCGGGACGGCGAGGAAGAACAACGCGACGATCTTGGCGCGCTGCGCGCGGGGAAACCAATAGGTCAGGTACAGGATGATCCCCGGGAAGAACCCGGCCTCGGCCACGCCGAGTAACACCCGCACAACGTAAAAGCTGATCTCGCCATGAATGAACGTCGTGGCCGACGCCACCAGCCCCCAGGTGACCATGATCCGTGCGATCCACACCCGCGCTCCCACGCGGTGCAGGATGATGTTGCTGGGCACTTCGAAGAAGAAGTAGCCGATGAAGAACAACCCCGCGCCCAGCCCGTACGCCGCGGCGCTGAGCCCCAGGTCGCTGTTCATCGTCAACGCGGCGAAGCCGAGGTTGACCCGGTCTAGGTAGTTGATCAGGTAGAGCAGTCCGAGGAACGGCACCAGCCGGATGGTGACCTTGCGAATCAAGCGGCGTTCCACCTGGTCGGTCAGCTGGTCGTCACCCCGGCGGGGTTGGCGTCACTGCCCAGGTAGGTCCCATGCCCTTGCCTCACCAGTGGGCCATCGAAGATTAGGACCTCGTTGACCAGCCGCCCCATCTGGTTGCGATAGTTGATCGCCAATGTGTCCACCCTGACGTAGACACCCACCACCTCGAAATGCAGGTCGGGGATGCGCCGGAGTCCCTCGGCCCAGCACGCCCGCAGCGCATCCTTCCCGCGGATGACACCGTCGCTACCGTCGAGCAACCGCGCGGCGACCGGCGAGGTGAAGACGACGTCGTCGGTGAAATGGCTCAGGACCCTGTCGAGGTCATGGGAATTCCACGCCGTCACCCAGTCATCGGCGAAGGCCGCAGCATCACTGTGATCCACACGTCGATCATGACTTATCGCTGCACCCGGCGCCACGGGTAACTCCGACGTCCGGGGCTCGACGCGCTCCCGGCGGTCAGCCGCATCAGATCGGCCTACGGGACCACCAACCAGCGTCTGCTCGACGTGGTCCACAGCGTCGCCACCAGCCACGACTGCACACCGACACCCCAGCGGAGATCGCGGAGCTGGATGCGCTGCGCCCGGCGGGCGACCGGGTGATGAACGCGGGCGAGACCAACCGCACTACCGTCGCGCTGAGCTGACCCGCCTCATCACGTACGACGGGACCGGTCGCGCCACCGGCCGCGTACGCCAGGCCAGGTACGCGACCACCAGCGCGAGCGCGGCGATGACGCTTCCGAAGATCTCGAACGTCGGCCGCGGGCCCAGCGGGGTGACCAGCACGCCAGCAAGGATCGCGGGTAGTGACAGCGACGCGTAGGCGACGATGTAGAAGGCCGACATCACCGCCCCGCGGTGCTCAGCCGGATCATCTCGCTGCGCCACGACGACCTCGACGCGCGCTTCCCTGGCCTGCTCGACTTGCTGACCCACTGAGCTTGCGGGGCACCCGTGACAGTCAGCGCAGCCCGATCAACGTGATCAGCCTGCGCAGCTCCTCGACGAAGAACGTCTCGTGA
>JAICSB010000674.1 GCA_025937115.1 Pseudonocardiaceae bacterium
CCGCAAGTCCGCGTTCGCCGCGGTAGGTCGGATCAGCCCCGACTACATCGTTCAAGACGGGGTGATCCCCAGAACGGCGTTGCCCGCCGTGCTACGCAAGATCGCCGCTCTGTCGGCCGGTACCGGGATCCGGGTAGCCAACGTCTTCCATGCCGGGGATGGCAACCTGCACCCGCTGGTCCTTTTCGACGAAGCCAAACCCGGCGAGGCGCAGGCCGCGGAGGAGGTCTCGGGGGCGATCCTCGACCTGTGCATCGAATACGGTGGCTCGATCACAGGCGAGCACGGCGTCGGCTCGGACAAGGTTCGATACATGCCGCGGATGTTCACCGCCGAGGACCTGGACACCATGCAGCGACTGCGCTGCGCCTTCGATCCCTCCGGGGTGTGCAACCCTGGCAAGGTGTTCCCCACTCCCCGGCTGTGTGGGGAAGTGCCGGGCAGGCACAAGGGCGTGCACCCGCTGCAAGCCGCAGGTTTGGCCGAGCAGTTCTGATGGTCACCTCGACGATCGCCGGGTTAAGGGCGGCCTGCGATGACGTGGCACAGGCCACCGCCGAGGACACCGTGGATGGCGTGCTGGCGCGCTGGGTGGCCCGTCCCGGGAGCACCGCGGAGGTCGCGGCGGTGCTGCACGCGGCGGCCGGGCTGGGGCTGCGGGTGGTGGCGCGAGGCAGCGGCAGCCGGCTGGCCTGGGGCGTCGCACCCACCGCAGTGGACCTGATCGTGGACACCAGCCGGATGGACGCGGTACTCGCGCATGCCGCCGGTGACCTGGTCGTCACCGTGCAGGCCGGCTTACCGATGGGCGTCTTGCAGCGCGCGTTGGCCCCGCACCGGCAGCGCCTGGCGCTGGACTATGACAATCCTGAGGGAACAATCGGGGGCACCATCGCCACCGCCGCGTCGGGCCCGCTGCACTACCGGTACGGCTCGGTGCGCGATCTGCTCATCGGCATCACCGTGGTGCTCGCCGACGGCAGCGTCGCCCACTCGGGAGGCAAGGTGGTGAAGAACGTCGCCGGTTACGACCTGGGCAAGCTCTACACCGGCTCGCTCGGCACCCTCGGTGTGATCACCGAGGCGGTGTTCCGGCTGCATCCGCTGCCCGAGGCGAGTCGTTGGATCACCGTGCCAGCTGTCGACGCCACGCGCGCCGCGGCCGCCATCGCCGCGATCCGGGGGTCCCAACATGACCCGGTGGCTCTCGAAGTGGACCGAGCCGCGCCGGGTGGTCCAGTGACCGTGGCGACCGCTGTTGAGGGCGTCGCCGGGGGCATCGGTGCCCGCGCCGACGCGGTCGCCGACTTGGTCGCCTCGGCGGCCGGGACGCCGGCCACGGTAAGGGAGCAGCCACCGGACTGGTGGGGTCGTGCGCCGCATCCTCCGCCGGGTCCCGCCGCGACGGTCAGCTGCGAGCCCACCGGGCTGGCTGACCTGCTCAGTACCGCCCCGGGAACACTGCGTGGCAGCGCCGGGGCCGGCGTGCTCGTCGCCGGCCTGACTGGCGGCGCCCGGCTGGGTGTCGAGCTGGCGCAGCTGCGTGAGATCGCCTACCGGCACGGCGGCAGCGCGGTACTACGGTGCGCGCCCTCGGAGCGCAAAGCTGATCTTGATGTGTGGGGACCGGTGCCCGCCCTGGCGTTGATGCGCCGGCTGAAGGACCAGTTCGATCCGGAGCACCGGCTTTCGCCCGGACGGTACGTAGGAGGGATCTGAATGAGTGCGGGCGCTTTCGATGACCATCACCCGCCGCAGCCTGAGCTGATCAAGGACTGCGTGCACTGCGGGTTCTGCCTGCCGTCCTGCCCCACCTACGTGCTGTGGGGGGAGGAGATGGATTCACCGCGTGGCCGCATCCACCTGATGAAATCCGGCCTGGAGGGGGAACCGCTGTCGGCGTCGATGGTGGGGCACTTCGACGCCTGCCTGGGGTGTATGGCCTGCGTACCGGCCTGTCCGTCTGGCGTGCAGTACGGCACGCTGATCGCTGACACCCGGGCTCAAGTGCAGCGCCGCTACCAGCGGCCCCGCCGGGAGCGGCTGCTCCGCGAGGCGATCTTCTGGTTGTTCCCTTACCCGAAGAGGTTGCGGGCA
>JAICSB010000758.1 GCA_025937115.1 Pseudonocardiaceae bacterium
CCCAGGATGCGGCCTGCTTCTCCGTCGACCGGACGAAGTACTTGATGTTGTCGAAGTCAATGCCGGACAGGTCCGCACCCCAGCGTGGCATCGGCTTGCGGTGGAACAAGCGCAACGCCTTCAACCGGCTCTCGAGCATCCATTCCGGCTCGTTCTTCTTGGCCGAGATATCGCGTACCACAGCTTCGGACAGGCCGCGCTGCGCGCTGGAGCCAGCAAGGTCAGAGTCGGCCCAACCGTACTCGTAGCGACCCAGGCTAGACAGCGTTTCTTCCTGGGTGAGCGGTGCAGCCAGGGCGTTGTGCGCTCGCACTTCCTGCTCAGGAGCAGTCGTCATGCCGAGACGCCTCCATCCGGTTCGTGGTGCCAGTTTGGTGGTGGGACACAGGTGGGGACATAGGTTGGGACACAATGGTGGGGACAGCTGTCGGGGCGCCGCGCGGTGCCCGAGATTCGGGGACATGTGTCGTGCATACCGCGTCGCCACGGGCGATCGTGGCCAGCCGCTGGACGTGGACACCGAGCAGGTCGGCGAAGGCCGCGGTCTCGGCCTCGCACAGTTGTGGAAACTCCGCGGCAACGTGCGAGACCGGGCAGTGGTGCTGGCACAACTGCGCACCGGCACCGACATACTCGACTGACGCTGCGTAACCGGCGCTGCTCAAGGCGATCGCTAGGGCTTGCGCACGGGCGACGGGGTCAGCCGCAGCAACCACGTTGGCCCGGTGCCGATCGACCAGATCGATCACCCGACGCTCGGCGAAGGAGCGGACCGCCTGCTCACCGTCGCGCTCGGACAGGAAACGCAGCGCCGCAACCGCCAAATCGTCGTAGGTGTGCTCGAATTGCGCCCGGCCCGCGGACGTGAGTAGGAACAGCTTGGCCGGGCGACCACGGCCACGGGGACCTCGACGCGGTGCCGCGCGGTAACTGGCCTGCCCGTCGGTGAGCAGAGCATCCAGGTGGCGGCGCACCGCAGCGGGACCCAACCCCAGCGCGTCGGCGATCTGCGCAGCTGTCACTGGACCGTGCTCCAGTAACATCCGCGCCACCGACTCGCGCGTGCGACGATCGGTCCCAACGGTTTTCACAACGTCTATGTTACGTATTTCCCCGGCCGGTGCAAATACCTGTGTGCTCGGGGTCTCAGGCGTCCTCGCACGCACCGCTACCCTTCGCGGCGTGGTGGCCGAGAAGGTGCGCGGGGTCGGGGCCCGCTTTTGGGCGCCCCGACCGGATCTAGAAGCCCCGGTCAGCGGCCGATCGGCGGCTCGGGACGACGGCACCGGCCTGGATCCGGTCGAGACCCGGCAGCTCGACACCGTGCGCAGGTTCGGCACTGCCGGCTCGCTGCTGATGGGCTTAGGTTCACTCGGTGCGGGGACGGCCCCGGTCCTGGGCAACCCGGTAGTCGGGCGTCCGGTGCTCGGTTTGTTCACTCGGATGCCGACGGCATCGCTAGCGGTCGCCTACACCGGCATCGCCATGGTGGTGCTGGCCTGGTTGTGGCTCGGCGCACTGGCCGCTCCCGGGCGGACCCGGCTGATCACCCGCATCCAGCTGGACCGCACGATGCTGCTGTGGGTGGCGCCGCTGCTGGTCGCCCCGCCGATGTTCAGCCGGGACGTCTACAGCTACCTGGCGCAGAGCGCGATGGTCAA
>JAICSB010000413.1 GCA_025937115.1 Pseudonocardiaceae bacterium
GATTTCCATGAGCAGTGCCCGCGACTATGAGCGCCTGCCCGAAAGCCGCGAGGTCATGGTCCTTTGGGCCATGACCGCCCTGATGGCCCAGTGCCTCGCCGCCCAGCCACCAGGACCCGAATAATCACATAGCCAATAAGACGGAGCGTGGCCCTAACGTAACGTAGGTCCCTTGCAAGCCTGAGCCGCTATAATGTCGAACCCCGCGGCCTTTCAATTCCCACAGCGGCAATATTGCTACGATTTAGGGTGACCTCGACTTTCGCACTTTTGCGGTGAGCGCGGTCAGTTCCCGGTTCTCGGGCCGGCGTAGAGGATGAAGGTCTCGTCTATCCCTTGTTCTGGCGTGCCGGTCACTGAGCCGAATGAGCCGGGCAGCTCGGATTCGGTGTACTGGCCGGTGCTCGCCTTGTAGATGCCGATGGTCCACGTGTCGGCGGAGCCCTGGTAGCGCAGGCGCAGGATCGGGGCGGGTTCCCGGTGGCCGGGCAGGAGCGCGGCGACGTAGCAGTACTGCCCGCGATGGCGGATGAGGGGCTCGCCGAGGCGGGGCCAGCCGGCCGTGACGTGGGCGGTGATCCGGGCGGTGACGGCGTTCCGGGTCTGCGGGTCGGGTGTTTGCGGCACGCTGTCCATGATGGCCGGCCCGCAGTCTCGCCGGCCGTGCCCGGATGTTGCTGACGGAACGGATTCCCGCTGATGCTCCCGGATGCAGTGCTGCCTGTTCCGGCGTCGCTGATGGCGCTGCTGGCCGTGTTCTCCCCGCTGTTCACCGTGCCGTCGTTCCGCACGTTCTGCGGCCTGGCCTGCGGTTTCCTTGCCCAGTCCGGGAAGCGGACGGTGTGCGGGATGCTGACCGGGGCGGGCCTGTCGCGGCTATGGCCGCATGACCGGGCGCACTGTTTCTTCTCCCCCGCCCGGTGGGACCCCGATGCCCTGGGGATCGCCGTCGCGAAGCTGGTCATCGCGTTGCTGGTCCCGGACGGGGAGGCCGTGGAGGTTCTCATTGATGACACGCTGTTCCGCAGGCGAGGGAAGAAGGTCTGGGCCGCGTCCTGGTTCCATGACGGATCAGCCCAGGGGCCTGCGAAAACGGGGTTCGGGAACAACTGGGTGGTGCTCGCGGTCCGCGTGCGGCTGCCCATGATCGCCCGCCCGGTCGCGGTGCCGGTGATGGCGAAGCTGGTGATCAAGGGCACGATATCCGCGTCCCGGCTGTGGCTGGCCCGCCGCATGGTGACCCGGCTCGCTGCGGAGCTGCCCGGACGGCAGGTGCACGTCACGGCCGATTCCGCTTACGCCGGCCAGGAGCTGAAGGAGCTGCCGGACGGCGTGACCTGGACCACCAGGCTGCGCAGCAACGCCGCCCTTTACGGCCTGCCGCCGGAGCGGACCGGGAAGAAGGGACGGCCCCGCGTGAAGGGAGACCGGCTCCCGTCCCTGGCCAAGATCGCCGCTACAGCCGTGTTCTCGCCGGTCACCGTCACCCGGTACGGCAAGACGGAAACCATCGCCGCCGCGGCGCTGACCTGCCTGTGGTACTCCGTCGCCGGCAAGATGCCGGTCACCGTCATCCTCATCCGCGACAAGTCGAAAACCGGGTTTGACCTGGCCCTCGTCACCACGGAACCAGACCCGGACGCCGCCGCCGTGATCAGAAGATACGCCGCGAGATGGGCCATTGAAGTCGCGATCGAGGACGCGAAGCAGCTCTTCGGGACCGGGCAGGCCCGTAACCGCACCGCGGCCGCGGTCGAGCGCACCGTCCCGTTCATGCTCGCCTGCCAGGCCCTCGCCGTCTGCTGGTACGCCACCGCCGGGCACCACCCCGCCGACGCCGGGGCCCGCCGCCTGAACGCCCCCTGGTACACCTCGAAGACTCAGCCGTCCACCGCCGACATGACCGCCAAGCTCCGCCGCGTCATCATCGCCGCCAAATTTAAGCCAGTTCACGCTGACCAGCCAGAACCCCAAGAAATCCACGCCATCCGCCTGGCCTGGGAAGACGCCGAAGACCTCGCCGCCTAAATCACGAAAGTCGAGATATAGGTGTACTGCAAGCTTTTAGGGCCCTTCGAAGTTAGCCGGGATTCGGTTGCCGCCCGGTTACTGTTCGTTCCCTGGCGCTGGTTGCGGTGCGTGACCGGCGGCGGGTGCCTCTCGTGCAGGCGATGCGGACGCGGCGGCGCTGGTTCGCGGGGCTGCGGAAACCGTAGGCGAGGCGGGCCTCGAGCTTGGCGATCCGGTTCAGGCTTTCGGAACGGGCGTTCGTCACACCGGTGAGCACAGCGGTGACGATCTCGTCCTCCCAGCGTGCGATGGTCCTGGCGAGGGTGACCAGCTCGGGGATGTCCTCGTGCTGCGCGCACCAGTCATAGAAGGAGAAGACCCGGTCGCGGACCTGCCGCTCGCACGGCGTGCTGCCGGTGACGCGGGCGCGGAGCTTGAGGACGTCGCGGAGCTTTTCCTTGGCGATCCAGGCCAGGGCGATCTGCTGGCCTTCCGCGCTGGCGCCGAGGGTATCGATGATCTTCGCGAAATCGTCCGGGGACAGGGTCTCGGCGTTGCGTTCCAGCAGGTGCTTGATGCCGTACTCGGGGTCGCCGGTCTTACCGCGGCGGCCGTACAGCTCACGGATGGCGCGGCGCCGCACGTCGCCGGCGGTCCTGACGGCGAGCTGGACGACGTGGAACAGGTCCACGGCGAGCTTCGCGCGCGGGAGCATCCGCCTCACCGCCGAGGCGAAGATCGTGCACATGTCGATCGCGACGACCTGCACCGCGTCCCGCCAGGCCGGCGTGGCGCCGGCCAGCCAGTACGCGGCGTCATCAGCGGTGCGGCCCTCGACCTGCCCCAGCATGCCCTGGCTGCCGGACAGGTCATAAAAGCAGACATGCCACCGGTCGGCGAGCTGCGCGTACTCGCCGGTGTCCGGGTCCTTGCACCACCGGGGCCGGCCGCGCCGGTGCTCGTCAATGCCCAGGTGCGCGACCGGGGCGGGCCGCTCCTCCAGTACCGGGCTGACCCTGGCGGCGAACGCGTCATGAGCGACGGGCCAGGAGATGCCGGCATGCCGGGCCGCCTCCGCCGGGGTGACCCCCCGCTCCGCCACCTCGGCGCCGGCCAGCTCCCGCAGCCGCCCGGTGACCCGGCACCGCGGCGGGACCTGCGGCAGCGACTCAGTGAACGTCCCGCGCGGGCACTCCCCGTTCAGGCACTTCCACCGCCGCTTCACCCACCGCAGGTCAACCGGGTCGCCCGCTCGCCTCACGTCCCCGGGCCTGGCCACCACCGTCTCATGCACCCGCGACGACACGATCCCGCAGCCCGGGCAGCACGCCGCGCCCGGAAGATCGGTGACCGCCCACACCTCCGCCGCGCCGCCCAGCCCGGTGTCCACGTCAGTCACCCGCAGTCCCTCAACGCCGAACAGCGCGGACGCCGTATCGTAGAACACGATGCCCGCGGCTTCCTGATACTTGATGTCCTGGTAGACCCAAGATCGTAGGAGCCGCGGGCTTCCCCGTCACCGCGGCACGCCGCAGGACCACCCGGCAACAGGCCAGCCGCGGACACACACCGTAATGCCGAGGCATCACCGAAAGCGATCAGGCAGTAACTGCATCCCGGTCAAATTCAAAGACCCCTTATTGCGGGCGTCCATGGCCTGACGGATCCGGTCCGCGGTGGTGCGCCTGCGGCCTATGGCCCGGCAGATCCACGCATAGGCGTCATCAAAGGTCGGCGCGATTTGGATCAGGTCGAGCA
>JAICSB010000364.1 GCA_025937115.1 Pseudonocardiaceae bacterium
CTGCTCGCGTTCTCGCTGCCCCATGCACCGCTCACCGAACCTGGCGCCGTTGGTTTGCTTGCCGCGCCGCTGCTCACCCCGCTCGGGCTGCGCAGTCTCGCGGCCGGCTCACCCGGTTACCGCGGCCAACACCGCGGGGGGCCGCGCGACCGCGACAGCGCCTACCACCAAGGCACCGTCTGGCCTTGGCTGATCGGTCCCTACGTTGATGCCTGCCAGCGCACCGGCGTCCCCGCCGACGGCGTGCTCGCCGGTTTGGCGGCGCACCTGGCCGAGTGGGGACTCGGCTCGGTCTCCGAGACCGCCGATGGCGACGCACCCCACGCCGCCACCGGCTGCCCCTTCCAAGCCTGGTCGGTCGCCGAACTCAACCGCGCCATCCGGCTCACCGCACCATAGCCGCCCATCGGAGGAGAAGGACGCTCCGTTCGTCGTCCCTCAGCTGCTCAATACCCGTCACGGCGTCGTCATCGCCGAGAACCTCCGGCTGGCCGAGCTCGCCGCAGACCGGGTGACGGAGTTACTCGTCACAGGATCGAAACCTGGGCGTGCTGAACTGGGGAATCATCCCCATGACGGTACGCAGGAAGTGGTCTCGGCGCTCTGTTGAGGTATCACGCCCGGAAGTACGTCGCCCGCGAGCTGGGCACGGCCAGTGGCGCAGGAGGTTTCCGATGCATGACACACACATCGCGGTCGCGCAGGAAGTCGACCAGTACGCCTCGCAGCGGATGGCCGCGGCCGCCGCGGCGAAGGCCGCGCGGTTGTGGCCGGGAGTAATCGGCGAGGTGCTCGCTGGCGAGATCATGGCGGTGCTTGATCTACCGTCGTGGATGCAATCGCAGACCCGGACGCAGCGGCTCATCGACGCGATTCTGGACATCGCGGAGGACTCAGGACCATCCTGCGGTGAGCGACCGGCTGCTTAGCTCATCCGCTGGAGTTCCTCTGCCGAGGTGTTGCGCCGTCGGAGCGACAACCGCCGATATGTTCAGGACTGTGCCTACTCCGATCACCGTACGTCGGGCCAGGGTCGGGGACGTCCGCCGGATCAAGGATCTGGTGGACTGCTACGCCGGCGCGGTGCTGCTGACCAAACAGCTCGTCACGCTCTACGAAGACATCCAGGAGTTCTGGGTGGCCGAGGGGACCGACGCGGTACTGGGCTGCGGTGCGCTGCACGTACTGTGGGAGGACCTGGGCGAGATCCGCACCCTGGCCGTATGCCCTGACGCCGTGGGCCAGGGGGTAGGGCACGCGCTCGTCGCGCAACTGGTGGAGCACGGACGGGCACTGGGGCTGCGCCGGTTGTTCGTATTGACCTTCGAGGAGTGCTTCTTCTCCCGGCACGGCTTCCGGACGATCGAGGGGGCACCAGTGACCGAAGAAGTCTATGACGAGATGCGCCGCTCGCACGACGAAGGCGTCGCCGAGTTCCTCGATTTGCCCTATGCCAAGCCCAACACCCTGGGCAACATCCGGATGCTCCTCGAACTGTGATCACCGTTTGTGGGGACTGCTATTCGCCATCGCCGCCCACTGGGTCGCCGCCGCGAAGCGAGTACAGCAGTCCGTCGAGCTCATCAGGTTTTGCGAGGACCTCGCGTGCCTTGGACCCCTCCGAGGGCCCCACCACGCCCCGGCTCTCCAACAGGTCCATCAGCCGGCCCGCCTTGGCGAACCCGACTCGCAACTTGCGTTGCAGCATCGACGTCGAGCCGAACTGCGACGTCACCACGAGTTCGGTGGCCTGCAACAGCACGTCGAGGTCGTCACCAATGTCCGGGTCGACCTCCTTGTGCTCACCGGGTTTGGCCGCGGTGACCCCGTCGGTGTACTCCGGCGTTGCTTGGTCCTTGGCGTAGGCGACGACCTTGGCGATCTCGGCGTCACCGATGTAGGCGCCCTGGATTCGTACCGGCTTCGACGCGCCCATCGGCAGGTAGAGCCCATCGCCCATGCCGATCAGCTTCTCGGCGCCGGGTTGATCCAGGATCACCCGGCTGTCAGTGAGCGAGGAGGTGGCGAATGCCAGCCGGGACGGCACGTTGGTCTTGATCAGTCCGGTGACCACGTCGACGCTGGGCCGCTGAGTGGCCAGCACCAGGTGGATTCCGGCCGCTCGGGCCTTCTGCGTGATGCGCACGATGGCGTCCTCGACGTCGCGCGGGGCGGTCATCATCAGATCAGCCAGCTCGTCGACGATCGCCATGATGTACGGATAGGGGCGGTACTCGCGCTGCGAGCCCGGCGGCGCCGTGACCTCGCCGCTGCGCACCTTGGTATTGAAGTCGTCGATATGCCGCACCTTGGCGGCCTGCATGTCCTGGTAGCGCTGCTCCATCTCCTCCACCAGCCAGGCCAGCGCCGCCGCCGCCTTCTTCGGCTGGGTGATGATGGGTGTGATCAGGTGCGGGATGCCCTCGTAGGGCGTGAGCTCCACCATCTTCGGGTCGATCAGGATCATCCTGACCTCGTCCGGGGTCGCTCGGGTGAGCAGCGAGACGAGCAACGAGTTGACGAAGCTCGACTTGCCCGAACCGGTGGAACCGGCCACCAGCAGGTGCGGCATCTTGGTCAGGTTCGCGGTGACGAAGTGGCCCTCGATGTCCTTGCCGAGGCCGATCACCATCGGGTGGTGGTCGCGGCTGGACGTCGGGGCGCGCAGCACGTCACCCAACCGCACCATCTCGCGGTCGCTGTTGGGAACTTCAATGCCCACCGCGGACTTACCCGGAATCGGGGCCAGCAGCCGCACATTGTCGGTGGCCACCGCGTAGGCGATATTGCGGGTCAGCTGGGTGATCTTTTCCACCTTGACGCCGGGTCCTACCTCCACCTCGTATCGGGTGACGGTCGGGCCGCGGGCGAAACCTGTTACCTGGGCATCCACCGAAAACTGGTCGAGCACCCCGTTGATCGCCTCGATCATCGCGTCGTTGGCCTTGCTTCGAGCCTTCGGCGGATCCCCCTTGAGCAGCAGATCGGCCGGCGGAAGCCGGTAGTCACCCTCGACCACCCGGTGCGTGGATGTCGCTGACCCGGGCTTTCCGGTGGCTCGCTCCGTGGCCAACTCTCCGACCGCCTCGGCAGGCTTGCGCTGTGCCGCAGGTTGGGGGGGTTCCGCGGCGGTAGCCTCCGCTGGCTCCGGCTCGTTCTGGGCAGCCTGCCTACGCCGTGCCGGGCGACGTAACCGCGCGGTGGCCGGATCGGCGCTGGTCACGCTGGTATCGATGTCCGTCGCATCGGTGCCGGCCGCATCGGTGTCGGTGTCCTGACCCGGCAGCGCTCCGCACAGCCGGCGGATCCGTTCGGATACCGCTCGAACCGGTGTCCCGGTCAAGACCAGTAGCCCGTAGCCGGCCAGCAGCGCCAGTAGAGGTGCCGCCACCCAGATCGTGAACCCGTCGACCAACGGACCTGCGGCCAGGAAACCTACCATCCCGGCCGACCGGGACCTTCCCACCGCGTCCGCAGGCGCCCCGGCCGCGAGATGCCACAGGCCCAGGGTCCCCAAGGTCAGCCACAGCGTGCCAAGGGTGCGGCGGGGCCGGGCGGTCGGATTGGGTTCGGTGCGCATGAGGGTCACTCCGACCGCGGCGAGCACCACCGGCAATCCCACCGACGCGGCGCCGAACAGGGCACCCAGTGCCTGCTGAAGACCGGCACCGACCGGTCCGCCCGCGGTCCACCAGACCGCAGCGGCGATGACCACGGCGAGCCCGACCAGACCGAGGGCGAGGCCGTCCCGGCGGTGCTCAGGTTCAAGCTCGCGGGTGCGGCCCAGCGCCCTGACAAGCCCACCGATACCGCGAGCCAGCAGGGACCACGCGCCGCCCAGACCGCGGCGGCCCCGCCCGATTCGGGGTGCTGGCCGGCGGGCTGGACGCTGCGGGCTCGACCGCTGCCTCGGTTTGCCGCCCGCGGCGCGGGACCGCGCGGCCGTAGTCTTCGTGGAGCTGCGCCCCCTCATGTGCGACACGCTAGCCGTCCGGCCCTCTTCACATCGGCACGCCACGCCCCAGCAGCCGCACCACTGCTCAGCCGACGGGCAGCACCGTGGGCACGATCATCGGCCGGCGCCGGTAGGTGTCGGCGACCCATTTGCCCACTACCCGCCGCACCGCCTGGGCGATCCGGTGCGGATCGGTGATCCCCTC
>JAICSB010000701.1 GCA_025937115.1 Pseudonocardiaceae bacterium
ACCGGTTTGCCGGCCGCCCGGCGAGCGTGTTGCCAGCGGCGTTTCAAGGCCAGCCCGGCCAGCATGCAGGCTTCGCTGGACCCGGTGGTCGAGCAGCCGGTGGCATCCGGCGCAGGCGGGGCGTGCCACAGCTGTGCGAGCATCCGCACGCATCGCAGCTCCAGTTCAGCGGTTCGTGGGTACTCGTCTTTGTCGATCATGTTCTTGTCGAAACATTCCGTCATCAACCGGGTGGCTTGCGGGTCCATCCAGGTGGTGACGAAGGTGGCTAAGTTCAGCCGGGCGTTGCCGTCGAGCATCAGCTCGTCGTGGACCACTTGATAGGCAGTGTCGGGATCAAGCTCTGCTGGTGGCAACTCGTTGCGCGAAAGCTGCACCGGTTCGCGGGTGAACACTGGATTGATCGACAGCTCTTGCTGGCCGGAACTCTGCTGATATGCCGGATGCGATAGTGCCATACCGGTCACGCTAAAGCCGCGAGTCACGACGGCTGGGAGAGGGTGCCGCAGGCGCGATCCTGCCTTCGACTGCCACGATCTGGGCATGACCCGGATCGAGGACTACGCGATGCTCGGCGACCTGCACACCGCGGCGCTGGTGAGCAACACCGGATCGGTGGACTGGCTGTGCTTCCCGCGGTTCGACTCCCCGGCCTGCTTCGCTGCCCTGGTGGACACCCCCGACGCCGGCCGATGGCTGCTGGCGCCCGCCGCGGGAGGTACCTGTAGCAGCCGCCGCTACCGCGACGACACCCTCGTGCTGGAAACGCAGTGGATCACCCCAGAGGGCCGCGTCCGGGTGGTGGACTTCATGCCCCCGCGGGGCCACGCCGCGGACCTGATCCGGATCGTGGAAGGCATCAGCGGGGCGGTCCCCATGTTCGGTGAACTACGCCTGCGTTTCGACTATGGACGGGTGATGCCCTGGGTGCGTCGCCGGGGCCATCGGATCGAGGCGGTCGCCGGACCCGACGCCGTGTGGCTGAGCACCCCCGCGCCCACCGAAGGCCGGGAATGGTCCACGGTGTCGGAGTTCACCGTTCGCGCTGGTGAGCGGGTGCCCTTCGTACTGACCTGGGCGCCGAGCCATCATCCGGCACCGGCGATAGTCGACGCCGAGAACGCGCTGCTGGACACCGTGAGTTTCTGGGAGTCATGGTCCGCCAGCGGCACACCGCTCACCGGCCGCTACGCCGAACCGGTGCGGCGCTCCCTGATCACCCTGAAAGCCCTGACCTACGCCCCTACCGGAGGCATCGTCGCTGCCCCCACGACGTCGTTGCCCGAGCAGATCGGCGGCCCCCGGAACTGGGACTACCGGTTCTGCTGGCTTCGCGACGCCTCGTACACCCTGCAAGCGCTGCTGGCCGCCGGGTATGAGACCGAAGCGAAAGCCTGGCGTGAGTGGCTGCTGCGCGCAGTGGCAGGTGACCCCGCCACCCTGCAGATCATGTATGGGGTCGACGGCACCCGCCGCCTCCCCGAGCTGGAACTGCCCTGGTTGAGCGGCTATGAGAAATCGTTGCCGGTGCGCACCGGCAACGCCGCCGCCGACCAACTACAGCTCGACGTCTGGGGTGAGGTCCTCGATGCGCTGCAGCTGGCCCGGCAGGCCTCGATCGGCGCACAGGACAGCGCCTGGCAACTGCAAGTGGCGCTGTTGGACTACCTCCAGGGCCATTGGCAGGATCCTGACAACGGGCTGTGGGAGATGCGCGGGGCGCGCCGGCATTTCACCCACTCCAAGGTGATGGCATGGGTGGCCGCCGACCGGATGGTCCGCGGCGCGCGCACCCGTCACCTGCCCGGCCCGGTCGATCAATGGGAGCAGCTCCGGGACACGATCCACGCCGACGTCCTCGCCAACGGATACAACGACCAGCTCGGCACTTTCGTGCAGTCCTATGGCAGCACCGCCCTGGACGCGAGCCTGCTGCTCATCCCGCGCGTC
>JAICSB010000774.1 GCA_025937115.1 Pseudonocardiaceae bacterium
AAGACTACGACGACAGCGTGCTCCCCAACGGCAACCCAACAGGCACCCCCGAACAAGCCCTGGACTGCGCCCTGGGCCTCTACCTCGCCGACCCGAACACCTGGATCAACCCCCCGAAGGATTAATGCGGTGCTGCACTAGCTGGGCCTGTTCGTGGTACTGGGTGAGGGCGAGGTGGCTGGCCAGGCGGTGGTCAGTGCGGTGAGCGGGAGGGGTTGTTCCTCGCTGGTGGCTAGATCGCCTTCTGCGAGCAGGACGGTCCAGAACAAGGGGTGGTCGTCGCCGGTGAGTACGGCGGTGATCCGGCCGTGGACGGGGTTGCGGTGGCAGGCGGCGGTGACGTGGAGATAGCGGTTGCCGGAGTCTTCGGCGCGCCAGGCGCACAGGGTCGGCTCGGGCAGGGCGTGTGCCCAGGCCAGCAGTTCGGAGGGGGTGGTGACGGTGGCGGTGAGGTCGCCGATGATGTCCAGTTCGCTGCTGAGGCGCAGCAACGTCGTCAGCTGCTGCGCATCGAGGGATGTCGACATGGTTGCGTGTTCCTTGCCAAGACGCGGCCTGGGGTCTGCTGTCGGCTGTAGTGGTCAGTTGACTATCCCGCGACGTTGCGTGGCCCCCCGACGCGGCTGGTGGACTGCTCGGCCGCGTCGGGGGCCGTGGTGGGAGCCGGGTCAGGCGTTGATCACCTTGGGTCCGCTGCCCCCGGTGATTTCGATCTTGCGGGGTTTGGCCTTCTCGGCGATGGGCAGGCGCAGGGTCAACACCCCGGCGTCGTAGTGCGCCTCAATGCGGTCAGCATCCAGGGTGTCGCCCAAAAACAGCTGCCGGGAAAACACTCCGCGGGGCCGTTCGGCGACTTGGAGCTCGACATCGTCTCCGTAGGTGGGGGCGCGCTCGGCTTTGACGGTGAGCACGTTGCGTTCGACGTCGAGGTCGATCGACGCCGGGTCCACCCCGGGCAGGTCGAACTGCACGACGAACTGCTCGCCGGCCCGGTAGGCGTCCATCGGCATCACCGCCGGACGCGACGTGGTGCCGTTGGTGCCGAACAGCTGCTGGGTCAAGCGGTCAAGCTCCCGAAACGGGTCGGTACGCATCAGCATCGTGGGTTCTCTCCTTCCAAGGCGTCGACACGACGCGACAAGTACGCACCGCTATCGCGGTACAGTCATGCTACCGCCAACGGCGACAGTCGTAAAGTTCTTCCCGACTATAGATAGTTCTTGATATGAACTCACTCCAGATGCGGCGGTGGCGAGGGGAACGCGCTGGTTGCCCAGGCCAACGGTCGAACACGTCCATGGTGACGCTGGGTGGCGCTGGTCCGGTTTTCGCGTCGAGTGGCCCAGTTGGGGTGACACTCCGTCGCAGGGCGGGTGTCCACCATGGTCGTCCGGGGCGAGCTGCGGGACCCGTGACCCTCGGTGCTCGGCGCCCGGCACTGCCCGCTCCGCGGCCTGCTACTGCGGCGTGAACGTGCGGTCAGGTCCGGCCAGCACCCTTCACCACGAAACTCCCCGAGGCAAGGGGTAGACAACATGTGTCGGACACTCTATTGTTTACCGTGCACGCAGTGAGAGGTTGTTCCTTCG
>JAICSB010000394.1 GCA_025937115.1 Pseudonocardiaceae bacterium
AGCCTCGGACAACTTGGTGCTCGGGCTCCTGCGCTAGCGGGAGTTTCCCCCTTTTCATGATCGACTTTAGGGTTTGCGCTGGTGGGGGTGGGGTTTTCGGGGTGGTCGGTGTATTACCCAGGCCTGCTGGTTGCGCTGGTCAGCGGGTTGGGGTGTAGCGGTCCAGGCCGAACAGGTCGAAGAGGCGGCGTTGGGTGTCGTTCATGTCGGTGAGGATGCGTTGGGCGCGGGGGCGGCCTTTGCCGCCGTCGTGGTGCAGCAGGACGGTTTCGCCGATGCCGGCCAGGTGTTCGAGCAGTTCCCGCACGGACAGGTGGAGTCCGGCGTGGGCGGCGTGGCGACGCATGAGGTGGGCGACGGCGAGGGCGAGTACGCAGTAGAAGACGTGCACGCGGATCTTCTGGTCGGTCCAGTGGTGCATGGGGCTGAAGGACACGACGTGGGGGTCTTTGAGTTGCCGGAACCCGAACTCGGCGTCGGATTGGCTGCGGTAGGCGGCCACGATGTCGGCGACCGGCCAGTCGCGGTTGGTGAACAGCACCCGTTTGCCGAACAGGTGGGACTCGAGTTTGGCGCGGGCGCGGGCGTTGGTCCGAAACGACAGCCGGAAGGTGGCCGGGTCCTCGCCGGTGAGGGTGGCGGTGATGATCTGGCCGACCCAGCGGGGTTTGCAGATGGCGGCGATGTCGGCTTCGACCTTCGCCCGGGGGCGGCGGGTGTTGCCTCGGTGCAGCCGGGCCTGCAACTCGCCGAGGCGGGTGCGGGCCTTGGCCAGGGTCTGATCCAGGCCGCGGGACTGTGCCGCGTGCAGCGTGGGTGAGTAGGTCAGCACCGCCCGGCGGGTCACCCCGAGGGCGGTGACGGTGGTGTCGAACGCGGTGAGGTCGCCGAAGCGTTCGGTGTCCACGACGTGGTAGCGGCGGCGCGGGATGTCGAGCAGGTCGGGGTGGTCGCTGGGCGGCAGTGATCCGACGAACCCGATCCCGCAGGCCTCGACCAGCGCGTGGTTGTCGGTCGAGTTCTGCCCGGCGTCGTAGACCACGGTCAGCGACTCCACCTGCTCGACCAGCAGCCGGTAGCGGGTCACCAGTTCATCCAGCACGGTGCTGAACTGGGTGACGTCGGGCCGGTCCCCGGCGTAGGCGTGCGAGACGATCGGGATCCCGCCGTCGCGGGTGACGACCAGGGCCAGGCCGACCAGGCGCAGATCGACGCGTTTCTGCTTGGCCTTGCCCCGCTGGGCGATCGGTGCCCGCTCGTTGGTCGAGTCGATGTAGGTGGCGAAGTTCGTCATGTCCAGGGCGACGCTGGCCAGGTCCAGGCCGTACCGGTCGATCATGCCGCCATAGATCTGCGTCTCGATCGCGGCCAGGTCCGCCTGGCCGAGCAGATCCATCGCGTCCCAGAACCGCCGGTGGTCCAACGCGTGCGCGTCGAGCTTCACCCAGCGCGGCCCGCACGTGGTGGCCCACCAGTCGGCGAACGCCCGCTTCGAACACGGGTCGACCAGGCGGTTCAGCGTCGCCAGGGCCACGTAGGTGCCAACCGACGCCCCGGCGTGGGCGTGGCGGGACACGACATCGTCGACCAGGCCGACCACGTCCAGATCGCTCAGCACGGACCAGACCGCGGCCACGTCCCCGAACCGCTTGTGCTGACTACGTACCGGCGCGTCCACCGAAGCCCCGCTCAGCTTCGCGATCACCTCGGCCGCCGGGCCAAGGTACTGCTGGGAGACGATCCGCGGCTTGCCCTCGACCCGGGCGGACTCGACCAGATAGTAGTAGACCTGCCCGCCCTGACGCTTCCCAACGATCGACGGCATTTCTAGGTAATACACCACCATTGATCAAAGATCCAGCCCAACCCGCCCGCCAACACCTGTTGATCATGAAAAGGGGGAAACTCCCGCTAGGTGGCTGGTGTTAAACGGTGGCTGGCACCCGGCGTGGCAGCTATCGTTTGCTATCTATTTGAGATAGTTTGTGGGTATGGCGTTGGGTAGGGCGTCGCAGCAGTTGGACTTGCTGGATCCGGTGTCGCGGTTCTGTGAGGAGACGCTGCCGGACAACTCGATCTACCTGTTCCTGCATCGGCAGCGTGATGTGCTGTTCCCGGACGGGATGTTCGCGGATCTGTTCGCGGCGATCGGTCGCCGGTCGGTGCCGCCCTCGGTGGTGGCCACGGTGATGGTGTTGCAACGTCTGGAAGGGTTGTCCGACCGTGAGGCGGTGGACCGGTTCACGTTCGACGCCCGCTGGCGCTACGCCGCCGGGGTGGGCGGCTGGCACGGTGAGGGCCGTGCCTGCTTCGCGCACACCGTGCTGGTCGACATGCGGGAGCGGCTACGCCGCTCGGATCGGCCGGACCGGATCTTCGAGGTGGCGTTGGACGCGGCCCGGCAGGCCGGGCTGATCGGCCGCAAACGGGTCCTCGATTCCACGCCGTTGTACGACGCGGTGGCCACCATGGACACGGTCACGCTGATCCGCTCGGCGGTTCGTGGGCTGCTGGCCACCGCCGCGGACGGCGCCGACGCCGATCTCGTGGCGCGGTTGCACGCGGCGCTGGGCAGCGGCGATGACTACGCCAGCACCGCCAAGCCGGTCATCGACTGGGATGACCAGGCCGCCCGCGACGCGTTGGTCGATTCCCGGGCCCGGGACGGCTATGCCCTGCTCGCCGTCCTGGACGGTGTGCAGGATCTGCCCGAGCCGGTGCGTCAGGCGGCGCGGCTGCTCGCGACGGTGCTCGGCCAGGACCTCGAGGATGACGGCGCGGGCGGGCTGCGGATCGCCCGCAAGGTCGCCCCGAACCGGGTGATCTCCACCGTGGACCCCGAAGCCAGGCACGGGCACAAGACCAGCCACCGCGGCTTCGACGGCTACAAGGCCCATGCCGCGGTGGACCCGGACAGCGAACTGATCACCGCGACCGCGCTCACCCCGGGCAACACCGGCGACGCCGAACCGGTCACCGGCCTCATCAACGACCTCATCAACGAATCCGCCGAGCACGAAGCCGCCGGGCACGACAGCGCCGGATCCCACGAGGCAACCACGGATGAGGATCCGGTGGCCTGCTACGGCGACAGCGCCTACGGCGCCGGCGAGGTCCTGGCCCTGCTCGATCAGGCCGGGATCGACGCCAAGACCAAGGTCCAGCCGCCGGTCGCGCCGAAGGGAAAGTTCACCAAGGACGCGTTCACCATTGATTTGCAGGCCCAGACGGTGACCTGCCCCAACCAGGTCACCATGCGCATCCGCCCGGTGCGTGACAACCCCCGCCACGCCGGCCGCGCCGACTTCGGCCGGGCCTGCACCGGCTGCCCCCTGGCCGCCCAGTGCACCGAGTCGAAAACCGGCCGCAGCATCACCATCGGCCACCACGAAGCCCGACTCGCCGCCGCCCGCACCCGCCAACAAGATCCGGCCTGGCAGGCCGACTACCGCGCCACCCGCCCCAAAGTCGAACGCAAACTCGCCCACCTCATGCGCCGCCGCCACGGCGGGCGCCGCGCCCGCATGCGCGGCCAAACTCGTATCGCCGCCGACTTCGCCCTCCTAGCCGCCGCGACCAACCTCGCCCGCCTCGCCGTGCTCGGCCTGAACCACACTGGCACCGGCTGGGCGGTGACCACCGCCTGACCGGCCAGCACGGCAGTCACGCTCCAAGACCCCACCCAGACCCACCCGCCGATCACAGACCCGGCCGGGACACCGCCAGCCCGGCAGCCGCACAGCACTCACCGCGTCACCAACGCCACAGGGATGCCCCACCCACACCACCGCCCGGAACGACGGCCCTGGAATGGGCCGAATTAGGGACTGTCTTAAAAACGGTGTAACTCGGACAAGAGGGGCATCGTTGTGGGGACTGTGACTGAGCAGAGTAAGGCCGCCGGGGCGGTCGTGGACGAGGTGTCGGTGCCGGTGCAGACCGGTCCGGCTG
>JAICSB010000619.1 GCA_025937115.1 Pseudonocardiaceae bacterium
ACCCCCTGCCCAACACCCCCCCCCCCCCCCGCGGGGCGTGTGCGCCATAAACCTCTAAAAACCCTTCCCCCCCCCCCACCACCGCAGGTCCTCCGTGCCGCTCCAGGCGGTCGCGAGGCAGTAGGTAACCGCAACGCCGAACGGCTGCGTGACGATCGCCCAAGCTGATTCGAGCACCGGCGCCTGCGGAAACGGCGCGCCGGTCCCCGCCCGATTGGGGTAGTGCGCAGCGGCCAGCCACAGCCCGACGCGCATCGCAAGCCACGCCGCCACCAGCGAGCCCAGTACCGCGGCCACCAGCACCAACGGGCCACGCCACCGCCGGAACAGCCACAACGCCGCGCCAATAAGCATCCCGGCGGCCAGCCCGAACAGCACGAAGGTCGCCATATCATCGAAGCGGTGTTCACTTTGCCCGACGAAGGGCAGCACGCCACCTGGCGTGGGCGCCAGCGCCGAGCGCGCGACGAACTCGGGCGGCGCCAGCCAGGACCACAGGGCGCCCAGCGGCAGGCCCAGCACCGTCACCGCACACAGCACAATCAGCGCGGGAACCAGATCGGCGCGGACCACCGCACCGAGTCGGGATGGCACTGGCTCCTCGGGAGCCTGTTGGAGCTCCGGCTGCGCGCTCATCCCGACCTCGGATGCGGGCCGTGCGTGCTGCATCGGGCCGACCAGCCGCTCGGCGTCACCTGCACCACCATCCGGCGGGCACATTCCGGGCAGTATCGCGGCGGGTCGAGCTCCCGGCGGCGGGCGCAGCTGACGTGCTGGCCGTTGGCAACCGGACCTCCACAGGCGTCGCAGAAGCTCACAATGTCGCGCCCAAAGCTTTGATCGGCATGCGCAGCTCGGTGAGCATATCCAGGTCCGCCCGCGCGGGCCGGCCTAGGTTGGTCAGGTAATTGCCCACGATGATCGCGTTGATGCCGCCGAGCATCCCCTGCTCGGCGCCCAGATCCCCGAGGGTGAGCTCGCGGCCACCGGCGAAACGCAAGATGGTGCGGGGCAGTGCGAGCCGGAACGCAGCCACGGTCCGCAGCGCGTCGGCGCCCGCCACCACGTCATAGCTCTCGTACGGGGTGCCGAGCTGCGGGATCAGGAAGTTCATCGGCACCTCATCGGGAGCCAGCGCGGCGAGCTGCGCGGCGAACTCGGCGCGCTGCGCCACCGTCTCCCCCATCCCGATGATGCCGCCGCAGCAGACCTCCATCCCAGCTTCGCGCACCATCAGCAACGTCTGGAAGCGCTCCTCCCAGGTGTGCGTGGTCACGACGTTGGTGAAGTGCGAGCGTGCGGTCTCCAGGTTGTGGTTGTAGCGGTGCACACCGACGGCGGCCAGCTCGTCGACCTGCTGCTGGGTGAGCATCCCCAGTGAACAGGCGATATTGATCTCTGCGGTCTCCGGTTCGGCGCGGATCGCCTCAATGCCCGCTTTCACCTGCGACATCAGCCGACGATCCGGCCCGCGGACCGCGGCAACGATGCAGAACTCGGTAGCCCCAGTGGCTGCGGTCTGTCTGGCCGCCTCGACCAGACCGGGGATGTCCAACCACACCGCCCGCACCGGTGAGCTGAACTGGCCGGACTGCGAGCAGAAGTGGCAGTCCTCCGGGCAGCCGCCGGTCTTGACGCTGACGATGCCCTCGACCTCGACCTCAGGGCCACACCAACGCATCCGCACCTCGTGGGCCAGCGCGAGCAGCTCCTCCAACCGGTCGTCGGCTAGCTCCAGCACATCGAGGATTTGCTGCTCCGAGAGCCCGGCGCCCTGTTCGAGTACCTGCTTGCGAGCGACGGCCAGCACGTCGACCTGCGGCCTGGTCACGGATTGCTCCTCTCGACGGCGGTGCTGCCCGGTCAGTCTGCCGCACCGGCCCGTCACCCCACTGAATCCGGGGTACCAGCGCTGGAAGGCGTCGGAGCCCCCGTTCTCGTGGTCTCGACCGACGCGTTCAACGCGTGGCCGGTAGGTCTGGTCATCGTCGTACCGATCACCACACGCGACCGCGGGTTCGCCCACCACATCGCGGTCGCCGGAGGTGGACTCGACCGGCCCTCGTTCGTCATGCCGGAATACGTACGATCAATCGCACAACGACGGCTGCAACGCCGCCTCGGCATCGCTCAGCAACCCACCCTCGCTGCCGTCGACGACTGGTTACGCCGCCTCACTGGCCGGTAGGAACCAGAACAGCCAACGAAGAGCCCGTGGCCGTGGGCCCTTGGCGGCATCAGGCAGCTGGCAGAGGCAAGAATGGGCTCGCAGCGCTCGGCCAAGTGATGATCAGCTCATCGCGGGGGCGCCGAGCGGTAACAGACGCGATAGGTGCCGATGCGCAGCCGGCGCCACCCCGGGGCTCCGACGATGG
>JAICSB010000789.1 GCA_025937115.1 Pseudonocardiaceae bacterium
CAACAACAACTTACCGTACACGAGCGGCCACATGCAGTGATCGTGCCCGGTCCAGCTACCGGTAAAGCGTGACGGAGACGTCCGCGCCGGCGTCGAGACCGGTGGCGGGTTCCGCCACCACAAGGTATCCGTCAGCGCGGGTGAGCACGGACAGCAACGCCGATGCGCCGAACAACGGCTCGGCCTGCCCGCAGTTGAGCTGTACCTGCACGACGTCCCGGCGGCCCGCCTCCGACGGCACATCACGAGTCAGCGAAGCGATCACCGACGGCTCGGGGGGCGGCGAGGCGCAGCCCGCGAGGCGCCACACCAACGGGACGCCGACCAGCCGGAACACCACCAGAGCAGACAGCGGATTTCCCGGCAGACCGAGCACCGGCACCCCATCGCACTCCGCGAGCAAGGTGGGTTTGCCGGGTTTGATGGCGAGCCCGTGACAGAAGATGCCCGGCTTGCCGAGACTCGCGACGGCGTCGGCGGTAGCGTCGCGCGTGCCCACCGAAGAACCGGCGGAAACGACCACCAGATCCGAACGCGCCAACGCCAGCTGTAGCGCACACCGCAGGGCAGCTGGATCATCGGGCACGATTCCGCACGGCACCGGCCATCCACCGGCCTCGACTACCAGACCGGCGAGCGCCGGGGCGATGGCGTCGCGGACCTGACCGGGACGCAGCGTAGCGGTCGCAGGCGGCACCACCTCATCACCCGTGGACAGGATCGCCACCCGTGGCCTGGCGTGCACGAGGAGCTGGGTCACTCCCGCTGCGGCGAGCATGCCCAAGTCCACCGCGCGCAGCGGCCGGCCCGCAGGAGCAAGGACTGTTCCCGGGGTGACGTCGTCGTCGGCTTGAACAACGCCGCCGCCAGGCGCGATGGGCCGCAGCACTTCCACCGTGCCGGGCATCGTCTCGTTGGTGTACTCCACCATCACCACCGCATCGGCGCCCGCCGGCAGCACCCCACCGGTGGGCATCTCCACCGCGGCGCCGGCTGTCACGGTCACGTCCGGCTGGGTGCCCATCCGCACAGCACCGACCACGTCCAGGTAGGACGGTAGCCCCTCGGATGCGCCGTAGGTGTCAGCGGCCCGCACCGCGTAACCATCCACAGTGGATCGGGCGAACCCGGGTAGCGGCCCCGGGGCGAGGACGTCGCAGGCCGGCACCCGGCCGAGTGCCTCAGCCAGCGCCACGGTCTGCGTCGGGGTGCGCAGGGCGGGATTGAACCCAGCCAGAGCCTCGGTGACCGTGCGGGTGGCGAAGAACTCCCGGCTCACGGAGCCTGCTGCCCGAGCACGCTGATGGCCGGGCCCAGCGCGACCTGACCCAGCCCACAGATCGACGTCTTGCGCATCGCATATTCGAGCTCGACGAGCTGCGCTGCGCCAGCGTCGTCGAGGCCGCCCCTGGTCAGCGCCTCCGTCAGCAGGGTATGCGCCTTAGTCGAGCCAACCCGGCACGGCACGCACTTGCCGCACGACTCGTCGCGGAAGAACCGCAGCACGTTGGTTGCTGCC
>JAICSB010000603.1 GCA_025937115.1 Pseudonocardiaceae bacterium
GCGGAGGTGGGCGCTACCAAGGAAACCGTGCGCTTGCTGGCGACGCACTGGAACCTGTCGGTGCGCGACAAGCCGAGCACGCCGTGCCTGGCCTCCCGGATCGCCGTCAGGGTCCCGGTGACCGTCGAGCGGCTGGCGTTGGTCGAGCGGGCTGAGCTGGCTGCCCGCCGATACCTCGCGGAGAATCGCGTTGCGGTCCGCGACCTGCGGGTCCGGCTGCTGGGTCGCGCCGGATTCCGGGTAGAGCTCGATCAGGACGCGCTGGACGGCGTCTGTCCGCCGGCACGGGAGGCGCTGCTGGCCCGAGTCGCGGAAGCGGGTCTCGGTGGGCAGGGCGATCTGGCGCGTTACCACTCAGGGTCACTCAGCGGCTGAGTGACGGACAGCGCAGCAGAGACCACAGCATGGACCCGGCTCGCTGGACCGGACCGGTGGCGCGGCCAGCGGCGTCGGGTCCCACCCCGTAGCCGGCAGCAGCGCGGCTGACCAGGTGCATGCCGGCCAAACCGGGCAGCATGATCCCTGACCCTACCGGCGTCCAGGCCATCCTCAGGACGGCTCGAGCCAGCAGCCGGGCGGCACGCGACGGCTGCAGCCTCTCCCGCGCCTGGCTGGCGTAGAAAGCCACGTGCCGGGTCTCCTGCCGCTGGATGCGCCCGACGAGCTTGGTCAGCTCAGGAGGATTCGGGTGCCCGACTCAAGCGGTTCGCCCGGTCGCTGCCGGCGACGTCGCTGTCGGGTCGATCGCTGTCAGGCTGGGTGCGCGCGGCCACGCGAGCCATCGTCTGCCGCCGCTGGCGTCGGGTCGGATGCGCCGGCCAGATTTCTTCGATAGCGCTGTTGAACTCTGCGCCGAGCAGGATCGCCATCGCGATGAAGAACGAGAACAGCAGGTATGCGATGGGAGTGGCGAGCGCGCCGTAGGTGTACCCGGTGCCAGATACCCACGCGATGTAGAACCGCAGCCCGGTGCTGGTGATCAGGAATACCGCCATCGCCAGTAGGGCGCCCGGAAGCCCGCGGTGCCACGGCAGCTTGTTGGGTAGCACCACCTTGTAGAGCGTGGCCAGCCCGACCATCAGCAACACGCCGAGCCCGGGGTAGTAGAAGATGTTGACCATAAGCGTCACCGTGGGTCGCACTGCCGCCGGCAACAGGTCGGGTATCAGGTCCGGGCCCAGCGCGGTCAGCGGTAGTACGAACACCGATCCGATCAGTGCCACCGCGTAGAGCAGCAGGGCGAAGATTCGTTGCCACACCGGGTGGCGGACGGTGTGCTGTTGATAGGCGGCGGTGATCGAGTCCACCAGGGATGCCAGCGCCGACGAACCGGCCCACAGCGAGATGACGAACCCGACCGACACGATCGAGCTGTGCCCTTGGGTGAGGATGTCCGACACCGTCGGACGGATGATCTCGTTGACCACATCGGCGCTGAACACCGTGGTGGCCCACCGCACGATTTCCCGCTGCGCAGCCTCGACCGTGGCCGGGCCGAACCAGCTGGCGACGAAGCCGAGACTGCCCAGCATTCCCAGCAGCAGGGGCGGCAGCGACAGCGTCATCCAGAACGCTGCCTGGGCGGACAGCGAGATGAAGCTGTCGCTCCAGGCCTTTGTCGCGGTCCGGGAAATCAGGCGCAGCGGGGCGCGCCGGGCGGTGGACTCCACGGGAGTATCCATGTCGCCTCCCAGGATGGTCCATTCGCCGGAGTCCGCACAGCATGACCCGCCGGGGCAGGTAGCGTGCGGCTACCCCAGCCGAGCAGAAGGAGTGCCCCGCCCGCCGTGTCCCGCCCCGCCGAGACCACCGCCGTTGGCACCTCTTCGCGCCAGCCATTGCGCGCCTGGCAGCGCAGAGCGCTGGCCCGGTACCTGGCCACTGCGCCCCAGGACTTCCTGGCGGTCGCCACGCCGGGTGCCGGCAAGACGACCTTCGCCTTGCGAGTGGCAGCGGAGCTGCTGGCCGACCGGACCGTGCACGCCGTGACCGTGGTCACCCCGACCGAGCACCTCAAACATCAGTGGGCGGCAGCGGCCACCGAGGTCGGCCTGGCCCTGGATCCCGATTTCCGCAACTCGGTGGGCGCCACCTCCCGCGACTATCACGGTGTCGCGGTCACTTATGCCCAGGTCGCGGCACACACGACGCTGCATCGGGTGCGGACTGAGGGACGCGCCACCCTGGTTGTGCTCGACGAGATCCACCACGGCGGAGACGCCAAGAGCTGGGGTGACGGAGTGCGGGAGGCCTTCACGCCGGCGGTTCGCCGGCTTGCCCTGACTGGGACCCCCTTCCGCAGCGACGACACTCCGATCCCGTTCGTCAACTATGAGCCCGATAGCGCCGGCGCGCTGCGCTCCGTCGCCGATCACTTCTACGGGTATTCCGAAGCGCTGGCCGACGGGGTGGTCCGGCCGGTGGTGTTCCTGGCCTACTCGGGGCTGTCCAGCTGGCGGACCAGCGCCGGGGAGGAGATCACCGCCCGGCTCGGGGAGCCGATGACGGCCGAGCAGACCGCGCGGGCCTGGCGCACCGCGCTGGAC
>JAICSB010000510.1 GCA_025937115.1 Pseudonocardiaceae bacterium
GGGTGGGCATCGCGGGGGAGTTCCGCGGCGGCTTGCGGGTCACCACGCCGGAGACGATAGATGAGGTGCGGAAGGTGCTGTTCGGGCAAGTGGGGCGCGAGCTCGTCGGGCTGATCAACGCGCACGGTCCGTTCGCCGTCGGCATCTCTGGTGAGGACGCGCACCTGTTCACCGCCGCCCGGCGCTCCGCCACCGTGGACGGCGAGCAGGTTGACGTGGGATTGGTCGGCGATGTGGTCGCGGTGAGCCCGGACGCGGTGCTCGACATCGTCAACGCCGGGCGTATCCCGGTGGTCTCCGGACTGGCTCCAGACGCCGACGGCGTGGTGCACAACGTCAACGCCGACACCGCGGCCGCGGCGCTGGCCGTCGCGTTGGGTGCCGCGAAGCTCGTCGTGCTCACCGACGTCGAAGGGCTGTACAGCAACTGGCCGGACCGGACCAGCCTGCTGTCCCAGATCACGGCGGACCGGCTGGCGACCCTGTTACCGGCGCTGTCCGCTGGGATGGTGCCGAAGATGGAGGCCTGCCTGCGCGCAGTCCGGGGTGGAGTGCCACGGGCCCACGTGATCGACGGCCGGGTGGCGCACTCGGTGCTGCTCGAGGTGTTCACCACCGAGGGAGTAGGAACGATGGTGCTACCCGAGACGGAGACCTGATGTCTACTGTGGACTTGCAGCGGCGTTGGCAGGCCGCGTTGATGGACAACTACGGCACACCGCCGTTGGCATTGGCCCGTGGTGCCGGCGCTGAGGTGTGGGATACCGACGGCCGGCGTTACCTGGACCTGGTCGGCGGCGTCGCGGTGAACGCGCTGGGCCACGCGCACCCCGCCGTGGTGCGCGCCGTCACCGAGCAGATCAACACCCTCGGGCAGGTCTCCAACCTGTACCTCACCGAACCGGCGATCACGCTGGCCGAGACCCTGCTGGATCTGCTCGGCGCCACCGGGTCGGGCCGGGTGCTGTTCTGCAACTCCGGCACCGAGGCCACCGAGATCGCCTTCAAGATCGCTCGTCGCACCGGACGGTCCACCCTGGTCGCGGCGCACGGTGCCTTCCATGGCCGGACCATGGGGGCGCTGGCGCTCACCGGTCAGCCCGCCAAGCGCGATCCCTTCGAGCCGATGCCGCCCGGCGTGGTCTTCGTACCCTACGGCGATACCGCGGCCCTGAAAGCGGTCGTCGACGGGGATACCGCCGCGGTGTTCCTCGAGCCGGTGCAGGGCGAGAACGGCGTGATCATCCCCCCAGCGGGCTACCTGCAAGCGGCTCGGGAGATCACCGCGGCGCACGGGGCGTTGCTGGTACTGGATGAGGTCCAGACCGGCATCGGCCGGACCGGCACCTGGTTCGCCCACCAGTCGGCAGGCGTGACCCCCGATGTGGTGACGGTCGCCAAGGGTCTCGGCGGCGGTCTTCCGATCGGTGCGTGTGTCGGCATCGGGCCCGCCGCCCACCTGTTGCAGCCCGGTCAGCACGGCAGCACGCTGGGCGGCAACCCGGTGTGCTGCGCGGCCGCGCTGGCCGTGCTCCGGACGATCGCCGCGGACGGATTGCTCGATCACGTCGCCCAGCTCGGCAAGCAGATAGCCGCGGAGGTGACGGCGCTGCACCACCCGCTTGTCAGCTCGGTCAGCGAAGCGGGCCTGCTGATCGGGATTGGACTCGCGCGACCAGTCTCCGCCCAGGTCGCCACCGCCGCACGAGAGGCCGGCTTCCTGATCAACCCTCCCGTGCCCGATCGGATCCGACTCGCCCCGCCGCTGGTACTCACCGAGGCGCAGGCGCGCGAGTTCCTCAGCGCGCTGCCAACCATCCTGGACGGGGTGAAGTGACGATGCCCAGAAACTCGCGCAGACACTTCTTGCGCGATGATGATCTCACGCCGGATGAGCAGCGGGAGGTCCTCGACTTGGCTGACGAGTTCAAGGCCGACCCGTTCGGTAGCAACCCGCTGGCCGGCCCGCGATCCGTCGCGGTGATCTTCGAGAAGAGCTCGACGCGGACCAGGCTGTCCTTCGAGATCGGCATCGCCCAACTCGGCGGCCACCCGCTGATCATCGACGCCCGGACGATGCAGCTGGGTCGCGAGGAGACCATCGAGGACACCTCGCGGGTGCTGTCCCGCTACGCCGATGCCGTGGTATGGCGGACCTACGCGCAACGCCGCATCGAAGCGATGGCTAGTGTCTCGCGGGTGCCGGTGGTCAACGCGCTCACCGACGAGTTTCATCCCTGCCAGGTGCTCGCCGACCTGCAGACCATCCGGGAGCGGCACGGCCAACTGGCCGGGCTCACCCTCACCTATCTGGGCGACGGGGCGAACAACATGGCGCATTCACTGCTACTCGGGGGCACCACCGCCGGGCTGCACGTGCGGATCGCCGCTCCGGAGGGATTCGCGCCGATGCCCGAGGTGCTGCTCGCCGCCAAACACCGGGCAGCGCAGACCGGCGGAGGCGCCACCGTGCTCACCGATCCACTCGCGGCGGTCGACGGGGCCGATGTGCTCGTCACCGACGCCTGGACCTCCATGGGGCAGGAGAGTGACGGACTCGACCGGCTCACCCCGTTCCGGCCGCTGCAGATCAACGCGGAGCTGCTGGACCGCGCTTCAGGCGGTGGCACCAGGAAGGTCACGGTGCTGCACTGCCTGCCGGCGCACCGGGGCGCCGAGATCACCGACGAGGTGCTCGACGGGCCGGCCAGCGCGGTATGGGACGAGGCCGAGAACCGGCTGCACGCGCAGAAGGCGCTGCTGGCCTGGTTGCTGGATCCGGAGCGAGCGTCATGACGTCGACCCGGGTCGGCCGGCAAGCTCGCATCGTCGAGTTAGTGACCAACCGCGCGGTGCACAGCCAGGCTGAGCTGGTCGCCTTGCTTGCGGGCGAAGGCATTGAGGTTACCCAGGCCACCCTGTCCCGGGACCTCGACGAGCTCGGCGCGGTGAAGGTGCGCACACTCTCCGGTGAGCTCGTCTACGCAGTGCCCGGCGAAGGCGGCGACCGGACGCCCCGACCCGCCGCGGACC
>JAICSB010000446.1 GCA_025937115.1 Pseudonocardiaceae bacterium
CGCCTAGAGCAGTTCCAGCAGTCGGTCGTAGACCATTTCGTGCACCCACCTGCTGGTCGCGGTCGGGGGGGTGTTCGAGACCACCCGGGAGCGTCCTACGTGCACGATGTCGACGGCGTCAGAATCGCCTTCGTGTGGACCTGCGGCGGCGAGCACGGTGGGACCGTAGTACTCAGCGTGGGTGAGGCACTCGACGTTGCGGGCGATATGCGCCGGCAGTAGGAGTGCGGTAGGGCACAACGTCGCGAAAGGCGCGGCACCGGTGAGACCGGTCCGCCAGTGCCGGGCTGGTGCGATGATGCCGCTGAGCTGCACTGCGGGTGTCGGCGCGAGGTGTTGCATCTCTGGCCAGTCCCAGGTGGACACCGATACCCGGTCGGTCACCGGGCCCCAGCCTGAACTGATCCGACGCTCATGAACGTCGACGATGAGGTTGGCCACGGCGACCACCCGGCGGCCCAACACCACCATGGGGGGCAGCACCACGCCGGCCCAGCCCAGCGCCTCCACAGCGGCGGGCGCCAGGTGGTCGGGCGGGGAGAGGACCTCGACGGTGTCGGCGGCCCAGATCTGGGGACCGGGTGCGGTCCCGCGGGCCTTGACCAGCGATTCGGGTGCCACGGGGCGTGGTCTCCCATCGTTTTATCTTTCGGAATTACGCCGCTTGCGTAGAGATAATGACTACCAGGAGGTTGCCGTTCTGTGGCGTAGGCGCGGCCGCTGCGGCGTCCGGTGGCGGTTCCCCCGCGCCGACTGGTCGGCCGAGTTCAGCCCGCCGGTAGCGCGACCGCTGCGACCAGCGGTAACCGGCTCGTCAGGCGGCGCGAGACTCCGCGGTGCTGGCTGGACACCCATATCTACTGAGCGGTAGGGTTACCGACGGTAACATCACTGCGGCAAGGGAATCGGTCGTGAACGAGAAGGCTCATCACCACGTGATCATCATCGGTACCGGCTTCGCCGGGCTGGGTATGGCGATCAGACTTCGCCAGCATGGAATGACCGATTTCGTGGTGCTGGAACGGGCCGCCGACGTCGGCGGCACCAGGCGAGACAACTGCTATCCGGGTTGCGCCTGCGACGTACCTTCCCGGCTGTACTCGTTTTCCTTCGAGCTCAACCCGTCGTGGAGTCGTAACTTCTCTGGCCAGCAGGAGATCTGGGACTACCTGCGGCACTGCACCGACAGCTACGGTGTGCGACCACATATCCGTTTCCAGCACGAGGTACTCGCGGCCGCGTGGGATCATCCGCAGCGCCGCTGGCGGATTAGGACGAACCGCGGTGAGCTAAGCTGCGACGTGCTGATCACCGGCACTGGCGCGCTCTCAGCGCCGAACGTTCCGAGCATTCCGGGGTTGGAATCGTTTCAGGGTACGGTCTTCCATTCGGCGCGCTGGAACCGCGACTACAACCTGCGCGACCGGCGCGTAGCGGTAGCCGGCACCGGCGCCTCGGCCATCCAGTTCGTCCCGCAGATTGCTCCCGAAGTCGCCTCCCTCACGCTGTTCCAGCGCACCCCAGCCTGGATCATGCCGCGCGGCGAACGGGAGTTCGGCCGTATCGAGCAGAAGCTGTACCGGACGTTGCCCGCCGTCCAGCGGCTGCTGCGGGCCGGAGTTTATTGTGGCCGGGAGGCGTTGGTGCCGGGATTCGCGGTGAATCCACGGCTACTCAAGGGCGCCGAGTTGATCGCCCGCGCACACCTACGCCGCCAGGTCGCCGACCCGCAGCTGCGCGCCAAATTGACGCCGGACTACACCATCGGCTGCAAACGCATCCTCATCTCCAGCGACTACCTGCCCGCACTTACCAGCCCCAACGTAGACGTCATCACGTCGGGGATCGCGCAGGTCGGCGCGGACTGGGTGCAGGCCTCCGACGGCACTCGCCGGAAGGTCGACACCATCATCTTCGGTACCGGATTCCACGTCACGGATATGCCGATGGCCTCGTGGATCCATGGCCGTGATGGCCGGACCCTGGCCGAGGCCTGGTCCGGCGGGGCCCAAGCGCACCGCGGCACGACCGTGGCTGGATTTCCCAACCTGTTCATACTGGTCGGCCCGAACACCGGGCTCGGGCACACCTCGCTGATCTACATGATCGAGTCCCAGGTTGCTTACACCATCGACGCGCTGCGCCACCTCGAGCGCACCGGGGCGCCTGCGGTGGAAGTCCGGCCGGAGGCCCAGCTGGCGTACAACCAGACCGTGCAGCGTCGGATGGCGGGCACCGTGTGGACCGCGGGTGGGTGCGAAAGCTGGTACCTCGACGCTCACGGCCACAACACCACGCTGTGGCCGACCTTCACCTGGCGGTTCCGCCGGGCCACCCGGAGATTCCAACCCACCGAGTATCTCCTTCACGACCACACCCCGCAGCCCGCGGTGGCCTGACGGGCCTTTGATGCGGCTGTTCGTGGCCTTGACGCCTCCCGGTGAGGTCATTGAGGCGCTGCGCGTCGTCACCCAAGAGCTGCGCGAGGGCACGCCGGAGCTGCGGTGGACGCGCCCGCAGCAGTGGCATGTGACGCTCGCCTTCCTCGGTGAGGTCGGCGATGACATTGTTGATGAGCTGGCTCGCAGGCTGTCCCGGGCGGCCGCGAGGCACTCGCCGCTGCCTCTGGCGCTGGGCGGTGGCGGTCGGTTCGGCCACCGCGTCTTGTGGACCGGGGTGCGTGGCGATCGGGACAAGCTGCGCAGGCTCGCCGGCTCGACGAGCGCAGCAGCCCGTCGTAGCCGGCTGGCGATGGAGCACCGTCCCTACCGTCCGCACGTCACCCTGGCCCGGGCCGACGGTGGAGTGGACCTGCGGCCGCTGGTCGAGCGGCTGGCACCGTGGCAGGGGCCGCCGTGGGTGGCAACCCGGCTGCAGCTCGTCCGCAGCCACCTCGGCGCGGCGCCAGACGGTTCAGCGCTGCACGAGCCGATCGCCGGCTGGTCGCTGGGATCGCCACCGGCGGATCATCCGTAGTGGCGAGAATTCATGCGACCGGCAGGCAGCGCGTGCCGACGAATCCGTCAAAATGTAATGTAATGACGTAAGTCACAAATGCATCACAACCGGGAGTCAAGGGTGGATATCGTCACCGCTGTGTTACTGCTCGGTCCCGCTGAGTAGTCACCGCGCGAGGCGAACTAGGTAGTGATATTGCCGAATCTAGGTAGTCAGCCCCGGCTTATTATCGTTAAGGTCCGGGTGCCCGTGGCTAAATCGGACTAATGAGAACATTGCAAACCGGGTACGGACTGTTTGAATGCGACGTCGGACTACCTAGGGGCCTCCCCGGCGCGGCGGCTACCAGCTGTGATTCCGGTCAGGCGGCGCATCGACTAGCTGCTACGTCGTCGCGCTGGTAGGTACCCGGCCGTCGGCAATGTACGTGATGCATGCAAATGATTAGGTGCTCCAAACCGGGGATTTTCGGCTAAGTGGTGGCGCGGAAAGTTAGGTGTCTGCCATGTTGTCAGCCGATCTTCTTCTCGCCAAGGTGAGATCTATCCGAATCGGCAATGCCGTC
>JAICSB010000748.1 GCA_025937115.1 Pseudonocardiaceae bacterium
CAAATCGATTGGATGTTCCGCAAAGCGCTCGGCGATCGGGATCTGAATTCGTCACCCAAGCACCGCGAAGAATGGCTGATCGAGCGATTAGCAATCATCGCGGCGATCGAGCACATCACAGCAATGCTGGGAAACTGGGCGCTCAACGCAACCGCGCTGGACGCCGCCGGAGCGGATGCCACCATGCTGGATCTGCTGCGCTGGCATGGTGCAGAGGAAGTCGAGCATCGCGCGGTGGCTTTCGATCTGTTCACCCATCTCGATGGCCGGTGGCATCGACGAGCGCGCGCCATGCTGGTCACTGCGCCGATCATGGCGTGGCTGTGGATACGTGGGGTGGCTTTCCTGTTCCGCGTCGACCCCGAGCTGGGCCGCCGGGTCAAGCCGCGTTGGGTGCGCTTCTTCTGGGCCGGTCACCGGCGTCTGCTGCCCACCGCCCGTCAGCTGATCGGGACCACGTTCAACTACGCCAGGCCCTTCTACCACCCGTCGAAGGAGTTCTCCACCAGCCAAGCCGTCGCCTACCTCGCCACGTCACCGGCGGCGCTGGCCGCGGAGGCCTGATATGGGCACCGAGTGGGTCACCCCGCCCGACCTGCGGGGACGTCAACGTGCCGACCGGATGTTCCGCACGCTCGGGGGGCTGATCACCTTCTACGACTGGCTCACCGCCGCTTTCGCGCACCGGCCACCGATCCGCCGGGTCGACCGCGACCTGAACCTGGTGGTGGACGAGGTCCGCGTCGAGGCACAGGATGTCCGCAGCCTGCGGCTGGTCGCCGCCGGCGGTGGGGAATTACCCAGCTGGCAACCGGGCAGCCACCTCGACGTGCTGCTGCCCTCCGGACGGTGTCGCCAGTACTCGCTGTGTGGCGACCCCGCCGACCGTCGCTCCTACCGGATCGCGGTGCGCCGGATCGCCGACGGCGGCTGCGGTTCGCGGGAGCTGCACGACTCGATCGGTACCGGCAGCGCGCTGACCGGCCGTGGCCCGCGCAACGCCTTCCCGTATGTCGACGCGCCCGGATACCTGTTCATCGCAGGCGGTATCGGCATCACGCCGATCCTCCCGATGGTCAAGCACGCGGCAGCTGGTGGTAGGCCGTGGCAACTGGTGTACACCGGGCGCTCCCGTGTGTCGATGCCGTTCCTCGACGAGCTCACCGCGCTGGACGCGGCCCGAGTGCGGATCCGTCCGTACGACGAGTACGGGTTTCCCGCCACGGGTGCAGAACTGCTGGAGTACGCGCCAACCGGGGCCACCGTGTATTGCTGCGCCCCACCAACCATGATCGCCAACGTTCGCCGGGACCGCCCGGCGAGTGCAGCTGCGGCGTTGCACGTCGAACGGTTCACCACACCGCCCATCGTGGGCGGCTCGCCCTTCGAGATCGAGCTGCGGCGCAGCAACCGCGTGCTCACTGTGCCGGCCGACCGGTCCGCGCTTGACATCATCCGCGACACAGTGCCCAACGTGGCGTACTCCTGCCAGCAAGGTTTCTGCGGAACGTGCCGCACCCGGGTCATCGCCGGTGAGGTCGAGCACCGGGACCGGGTCCTGACCGACCGCGAACGCACCGACACCATGACGATCTGCGTGTCCCGCGGGCGCGGTGGGCGGATCGTGCTCGACCGGTAGCCCTAGCGGACGGTGACCAGGTCGACGACGAACACCAGCGTCTCGCCAGGCTTGATCGCG
>JAICSB010000158.1 GCA_025937115.1 Pseudonocardiaceae bacterium
GGCACGGCCGCCCGCCACATGCCCCGCAGTGGCCATGTCACCTGGCCGATGCGGGCGCGTTGACACCCGGCCATCCTGGTCGAGCCGGCTGAACGAGGGGCTCACCCAGTGCCTCACCGTGGCGTAACGGCAGCGCGGCACTCATCGGCGTCCAGCGGACGCAAGATATGACAAATACCTTATACTCGTGGGATGAGCTGGGAGATCCGCCTCCATCCCGAGGTGGAGTCCTGGTACCTCGGGATCTGCGCGAGCGATCCAGAGACCGCGGACCTCATCGAGGATGCGATCGACCAGCTCGCACACGAAGGCCCCACCGCAGGGCGGCCACTCGTCGACCGAGTCCATGGCAGCCGCTACCACAATATGAAGGAACTCAGACCGCCCTCGACCGGCGCCAGCGAGGTGAGGATGCTCTTTGCCTTCGACCCCGCGAGGCAGGCGATCTTCCTCGTCGCTGGCGACAAGGCAGGCAACTGGCAACGCTGGTACAACCGAGCGATTCGACTGGCCGATGAACGCTTCGCTGAGCACTTGATCGCACTAAAGGAGGACGAGCGATGAGCCCCGAATACGTCAAGTGGAGCGACGTCAAGGCCAAGGCCCGCGCGCTCGATCGTCGCACCGACGCCGAACGCGAAGTCGCCGCTGCCACGGTACGCGAACGACGCGAAGCTTACGTGCGCGGGCATCAGCTCGCCGAAATGCGTAAGGCAGCCGGACTCACCCAGGCCGAACTCGCCGACAATCTCGGCATATCGCAAGCCAGAATCTCCAAGATCGAACACGGAGAAGTGTCAGGTATCGAGCTCGTCCGTGCCTACGTCGCCGCGCTAGGGGGAACTGTCGAGGTGATAGCCACTCTCGGCGACCGTACCTGGAAGGTCGCCTAGCCACGAAGGACCTACCGTGAACAACTCGCGGAGCGGCCGCGATCGTCCTGCCCGACGAAGGCGACCAGCGCATGTCACCGCATGTAGGTGGTGACCGGCGGTGAATCCCCGAACATGATCGGCGGAGTTCCTCACTCGTGCAAGGTCCGTGCAATGAACTCCGGGATACCACAGCACCTCTGGAGACCGGGGCCAGGCAAAACGGAAACGGGGAGACACCAGAGATAGGCATGATCAGGGTTCTAACCGGCCTCTGAGGCGGGAGCGCAGGTTCGAATCCTGCCGGGGCGCCAACCTATGACGGATAGTCTCAGGTCAGGCGCTTGCCAGCGCGCATCAGATGGGACCGAATCGGCAAACACGCAGATCACAGCGTCGGAGCGTGGGTGCCCATGGAGGATAGGGCACAGATCTGTCCGTAAGGCGGCAGCGGCTCCCTCAACTACAGCACAGCCGTCCACCAGGACGAATTCAAGCACCTCTCCGACGACCGGCAGAGTCAACGCTGAGGTCTTGCACATCACGGCGACCAGGGAACTTCCACGAGGTGAACCGCACTCGGCACGGCTCACCTCACCCGGAGGGCATGAGTGACGCCGATCACCAACACGTAGTCGGTAAGCAGAGCCTTCGATCGTGATCTTTGTTAACTCCACATGGAACACCGCGCATCGTTGCCGTGCGTCTGCTGGGCGTGGACGGGACGACACGCTGAGTGTCTTGAAGGAGTCTCCTACGACTATCAGTTCTCAAGATTTCAGCACTCGGTCGAGGCAGTGATTGATGCGTTCGATGTTGAAGAGTTCAGGTTCGCCGCCGTCCTCCCCAGGACGGGTTCCTTTCCCGACGACGCAACACGGATAGGTCACGTCGGCTTCGGCGTCGTGGATCTTCTCTACCTCGACGGTATGCCGCCAGCTGTCGCCGAAGTCGTACAGGTAGCTCGCGGTGAGGCCCGAACGGGGAAGGACGCCGACGAGGTCCACCCGCCATTCGTCCATAGCGTCCAGGTCATAGGCAGGGTCGCTGAAATTCCGGCGGTTGACCGTGAACTGGTGCAGATGGTCGCCGTCCCAGCCCATGACGGCTTGAATTACCAAGTGGAGCCCGCCCAGTGGAGTGTCGGCGGAGACCTTCACGCGCCGCCACACCGGTGGCCGCACGTGCATGAGTGAGATCTTCAACTGGTACACAGGCGGGACGGGACGGCCGGCGGCCGGCGGCGCGTACCGCCGCAACTGTTCGATCAGCCGCCCGGCATCGGGGTGACCGGTCCCCTCGACCGAGATGATCTTCGTGTCAGCGTCGTTGCCAGGCAGGTTGTCCCAGATATCCGACAGCGCCCCGGCCACCCCCTCCGCAGCAAGCAGGGCCACACTCTCGTCCACGACCTGCCAGCGGGCATCCTGCGCTGTCGGCTCCGGCTCGCCGAACTCGCGGGCGAGGAACGCCCGAGCCGCCGGGCCGACCCGCGGCAACTCGGCCGCCTCCCGCCAGGCAGGCAGCGCACCGTCGTCCAATCCCGCGACCAGAGACAGCGCGACCATCCGGTGCATCGGGGACGCGGACGCCGCCACAGTCAGCAGCTCCCGCGCGGCCGTGATCGGGGCTCGGGCACCCAGCCATGGGCCGGCCCGCCGCCACGCCAGTTCCTCATCAAGACGCTCCACCGCGGCCAGGACCTCAGCGGCTGCCATCGTCTCGGTGACGACCGGCGGGGTCAGGCTCGCCACCTGATCCAATGCCCAACCGCCCAGCGGGGACAGCCCCACCTTCGCACCCGTCGAAGCCACCACTCCGAACCGGGTCAGCAGCTCCACGATCATGTTCGCCGGCTGGTCACGGCCGCCGGCCAGCTCCCAGAACGGCGTGAACACGACATCGTGGGAGTGCCGCAGCAGATCCCAGACCCGGCCGGCGAACTCCTCACCGCGTAGCCCGCCCGGTTCGGCCGCGAGTAGGCGCAACGCTGCCACGGGAGCGGTCGGGATCCCCGACCACGGATTGTCGGGATCGTCCCATGCCTCGATCTTTGCCCGAAACGCCCGCCACCAGAAGCCGAGCACCGCCTCGTCCGGGACACCCACCGACTCCGCGAGTGCCTCGCCCGTGTGGGCGACCGTGCCCTCCACCACCACGAATCCGCAGTCCAACGCCAGGACCCACGGCTCGTGCAACCACGGCAGGTCCGCGGCGCTACGAAACCTCGACGGCACCATGGCGCCGAGCACCTGCGCCACATCGCCCGGCCGCAGCACCCCCTTCGGGGTGACCGGCCGCCCGGCACCCAGCCACGTGGCCAGCCGCCGCGCCTCGTCGAACGCGGTGCAGGCACGAGCCTCCTGCGCCGCCTCATGGACACCAAACAAGAGCAGATCGCCGATCACGCCGCGAGGATAACGATGCCGCCCGCACGCGGCTGTTGGCAGGCACCGGATGCGACCGGGCTGGCCGGCGCGGACCTGACGCCCATCCGACCAGGGTCTGGGCGCACCCGCTCACATACGCCGCACCGTGTCGAGCCAGAGCCCCACCCGACCTGCGGTGTACGCGCCACGGGCCTGCGCCCACTCGCGGGCCAGTCCCTCCAGGATCACCACGCAGGTGTCCCGTGCGGTTGATGCGCCCGCCGCGGCAAGGATCTCCCGCTCGACGCCGTGCGTCAGGCCATAGTCCTCCCAGAGCAGGTACTCCAACAGATCCTGCCAGTACATGGACGCGACGATCCCGGTCACGGGCCAGTCGGTTCGCGCATACGCAAGGATCATCTCCTGGCCGACCGCCCCGAGATACCCGGAGGAATCGTCACCGGCTTCCTGCGCAAACACCGCGACCGTCAGTGCTGCACGCCGCACCGCGAGCACCACCGCGGGATCGCCGCCCGCCTCGCGTTCCGCTACGGCGACGCCGGCCTGAAAATCGTGAGCGAGCATCATGGTCGCGCCCTCACCGAAGGTCCACCGGTCGATCCCGGAGGCAAGAACCAAGCGATCGTGAAACGGCTGCGGCGAAACGGGAAAGCCATCCCAATTGCCGATCGCGGCCCGCTGCGCCAACCGCACCCTCGGCGTCTGAATCATCGGCACGCTGGGCTCGTTATTTGCCAACGCCCGCTTGAACACCTTACGGCGGGCCTCGGCCGCGACGCCCTTGGCGATGACCCGTTCACCGGCCACAGCGGCCGAGTCGAGTCCGGCCTCATCAAGCCGACGGCGCAGGTCGAGCACGTGACTCCAGAACGCCTCGCCGTTGCTTGGACTACCCGACTGCCCATACGCCGAGGGGTCGAACAACCGCTCGGACAACCCCTCCCAGTCACCACCATAATCAGCAACACACAACACACAAAAACGTCGATCCCACTCCGACCAGCCGTCGACCGCGCCAGAAACGACATTCACGCTACGCACCTCCGATCCCCTCACCCGGAATGCGACCCCACAGCGAATACTCGTCCCAGTCAAGATCCTCGACCAGCGCGGCGAGTTCCCGAGCGTGCCTGGGTGTCGTGACGTTGTGCAGACCGCGCACGGTGAAGTCCAGTGTCAACACGATGGAACTCCGTCACCACATCAGCACAGGATCACGGCTGGTCCCACGATCTCAGATGCCACCCGGGCGGTGGACTCGCTTGCCCAGGGTCGTTGCCCAGGGTCGTTGCCCAGGTACCGAAGATAGGCCGCTTGCAGCCACGCCGCGACACTACCGTCCGGCAACGTCAACGATGCCAGACCGACCTCACCGGTCTCCTTACCGCAGCGGCAGGTGGCCACCACCCCGGGTGTCCGGCCCGCGCTGATGGCGATCACCTCGACGGGCATGCCCAGAAAGACCACGTCGAAGGGCACCGGGATCTCATCCCCGAGCACCGTGCAGAAAGCCGTCATGCACTCGTCTTCGTCGTAACAGTCCACGACGATCTCGGCAATCAACTCGTCGAGTTCCCGCACAGAGCTCCTCCGGTGGCAGTGGGGGGTAATCTTGGCAGTCGGGTGGGGCGGATCCGCCTGGATCACGTCGCCGGTTCGAGGAGTGGCGCGTTGGTTCCCTCCGCCAGCAGGTTCAGCCGCACAAAATAGCGGCCGAGCGGCGTGAGTTCGACGCGGGTGCCCGGAATGGGGGCCACAGCCCAGGCCGGTTCGCCAAACAGGACGCTGGAGCGGCGAGCCAACTGGTCGATTTCGGCGTTGGCGGATACGGTGACGGCGACAGCGCCAGCCTCGGTCCCGGCGAGCAGACCGGTGCGCACGGCCGCGCCGATCATCAAGGCCAGCATCTCGTCGGCGTCTGACCCGTGGTAGTCAGTGATCAGCTTGTCGACCAGGTCATCGAGCTGTACCGGCTCGTTGATCCGATACAGCTCGCCAAGAGCCCTCGGTCCCCACGGCCGGCAGAACTCGTCCAGTCTTGGGATCGGATTGTCCCCGGCGGCCAGTTGAGTCGGACCGGTCAGCGCGATGTCGACGATGTCCTTCCACACCCGCAAGGTGTGCTCCGGATCGGTGTCATCAGCCACCGCCCGCTCCAAAGGCGGAAGCACGGGCCCCCCGACCACCGCAGTCCGGTGGAGTCGCAGAATTTCGGTGTCCATGGCCAGCCGCCACCCGCGGATCAGCCCGAGATGATCACGAGGATCACGGACAGAATCGCGGACCTCCACGCCCAGGGCCGCGCCCAGCGACCGGGTGTCGACTGCCGAGGGAAGGCCCTGCCTGGTCACTCTCCGGCCCGCACCTGCCCACCGTCCGCACGCGACCATCTTGCGCACCAGCGCTGATTCTCGCGCGGCATCGGCAAGTTCGTTGTTCGGAGGCAGGCAACAGGCGGATTGACCGGCGCTTCCAGGCAGTCCGGGCAGGTGTCCGGGTCATGTCTACGAAGCTGCGGCGGGACCGGCATGCCAGGTGCGATCGCAGCGACCTGGCTGTCCCTGATCACGAACTGGGACATCAGGAGTTCGGGTTGCCGGTCGAGCAGAACACCGAGCACGGCACGTCGCCGTTCGGTCGACGCCGCACCGAACGCAGCGGCCCAGGCATCGACCGCGATGTCGTCGGCAAGGTCAACCCCATCGGCGCGCATCGCGGTGAAGACCCGCTTGGCCAGACGCCACACCGACTCGTCCGCCATGGCCGCGGGAAACTTCGCCGCTGCCCGGTCCAACTCCGTGCGCAGGCCGGCGATGCGCATGCTGCCCGGATGGAATCGATCGGTGTCGTCCAAAAAATCGACCAACACCCGCAGCACGGTGGGACCCTGCTCAGTCAGCCGGTAGCCATCGATCAGCCGGGGCGCGGCGCAGTCAATGAGCAGGCGATGCGCGTCACCGGTCTTCCACAACGTCGGGTCGGGACTGTTGAGCCAGTTCTCCCGTGCCTCAAGGAGGACCTCCAGGCAGCAGACGGCGTTCCCACCCGGCAGCCAGTCCACGTCAGCAGCATCCTGGTCCGCCCTGCCGGACAGCCATCCACAGACGTCTCGAACGAGCCTGACCGAGGCACGGTTGAACATATCCGCAGGATAGTGATCGGCTCCCGGGCCGGCGGGGGCGGTGCAGCAGGCCAGTTGGCCTGCGGCGCCCGCCGTTCACTTCACGTGGAGCGAACACGCTCCGCTGTCCGCCGAACCACGAACATTGACACAAGCACGGACAGTTCTGTGGCGAACCCTGCTGGGGGCGCAACGTCTGAGCTGCAGATATCACTGTGAGTAGCAAGATTGCACGCAATGTGCAAGGGCGGTGCTCATGCTGACTCAGTCACACTCCGGTGACAGAGCATCGGTTCTTCGTACGCCTCGAACCCTGAGCCAGTACTGGCCATCGCTTTGCATGGGCACAGCGCCACTCAGGTAGGATTCGCGGCGGCACCGGGAGGTGGTCTGGCTTGACCCGAGGATCCAGCGCAGATGTCGATACCGTGGTCACGGCTGCTGGTGACCTGGTGGTGCCCTCCGAGGTGGTGCGGCAACTTTCGCTTATCCCAGGTCAGCGTGTGCGCCTCACGATCAGCGCGGCGGTCCCCCGGCGGAACATGTATGGATCGCTCGTCGGCCGAGTGCCCGACGTGAGCGCTGATGAGGTCGCCGATGAACGACGTGAGGTGTGAGGCGATCTGGCGGACGGGCAGTGACCGCTGGCACTTCGCTCGTCGTCGACTCCCACGCTTTCATTTGGTACGTTCTGCACGCTTGTCGGATAAAGCGCGCCAGGTGATGGATCATGCGACCGACTCGGAGGCCTCACTAGCGATCTCGGCAGCAACTCTCGTAGAACTGGTCTATCTCATGGAAAAAGGCACTTTCACGCAGACGCATCTCGAAGAGTTTCATGAGAATCATCGACGCGGCA